>NZ_JBDFXP010000016.1:0-107351 GCF_040911965.1 Phocaeicola sp. RTP21359st1_B8_RTP21360_211022 | reverse complement strand
TCTGACTGAGCGAAGTTAGGACTTGCCCGATTTTTTTGCAAACACAAAAAAAGGCCGTCTCATTTTGAGACAGCCTCTTTTCTCGTTTTATTATTTTTCAAATTGGATTAGTGGCAATGTCCGCATCCACAGTTGTTTTCATCACTACAACCATCACCGCATCCACCTCCGCAGTCACCACAACCACAGCCGCATCCTTCTCCACTCATCATTTTTACCATTTCCTGAATTTCTTCATTAGTGGCTGTGCGGGATTCTACTACTTCACCTTCAAAAGTGAGATCTTTACCTGCATGAGGATGGTTTAAATCTACAGTAACAGTGTCATTGGTTACTTCGCTTACGGTAGCGTAGAAGTGATGGCCTTCATTGTCCTGTAAGGGAATGACAGCCCCCGGGAAGATACGTTCTTCATCAAAAACACCATCAATGGTGAACATATCTTTAGATACAGTGCGCACACCTTCGGGCATATATTCTCCGTAGGCTTCTGCGGTAGGAATGACAAATTCAAATTTATCACCCTTCTTCAAGGCTGTTATTTCTGTTTCAAAGCGTTCCAGTGTGGTTCCTAAGCCGGATATGAACTGGAAAGGATGTTCTACAGTTGCTTCTTCTACCAATGTTTTCTGGCCGTCTTGCATTACATAAAGTTTGTATGCTACGGTGATGTACTTATTTTCCATGTTTTCTTATTATAATAATGTAATATAAACTACTTACGTAAGTTTTCCGTTGGCAAAGATACGAATTAATTCCCCTTAATCCTTTGTTATTACGTTTATATTACATAAATTTGTTATTATGATACTATAAATGCATTTTCGGTGGCGTTTAATCCTTGATATAAATCAATTAACTGCTCGTTTTGATAGATGTTTGCTTTAATTAACAGATATATGACAACATGTTATAAAGCATGTTGTTATATTTGCAACGTAAAGAGAAAGAGATAACGAGATTGTTTTTAAAAGGTATTATTTAGTTCTTAGGTACTAAGTAAATTGTTTTTAGGTTTAACAAATTAAAATTTTAGGTATTATGAAACGTTTAGTATTGTTGGTTGTAGTGGCATTAGGAATGTCAGCTACAAGTTTTGCAGGAGAAAAAGTAGAAGGTAAAGATTGGAAGGTAGATGTTAACGTCGCAAAGTTGAGCAAATATTTGAATCTGGATGCACGTCAGATGGAGGAGGTTGCTAATATTTCTGATTATTTTGCTGACAAAGTGCAAAGCGCAAGCTACGCAAAAGAAGCTAAACAAGGTAAAAAATTGCGTGAAGCCGTATATGGAAACTTCAAACTGATGAAACGTACATTGACAAATGAGCAGTACAAGAAGTATGTGCAGTTGTTGAATGTCACATTGAAAAACAAAGGGTTGGATTCCTATATGGAAGATGCGGTGAATAAATAAATTTATAAAGTGAAATAAATGAATAGAAAAGAGAGTGCATTGGTTTGTATTCTCTTTTTTATTTATCCGTCGGAAGATATAGTGTATATTTGTGATAAAATGATTGTTTAAAGCCCGATTTAGTTACGAATGATAATTTATAAGAAAAAAAATCTTCATTTTATTTGTTTGTTACAAAAAACGCTTTACCTTTGCAGTCGTTAAAGAAACAAAGAAAACAGATATATGAATATTACTACTCTAAATAACCTGGCAGTCCTGCATATTATTCGCGTCGTGGTGGTCACACTGGGAGCGTGAGAAAGGTTGTGTATGTGTAGTTGTACATATAAAGAAATAATTGAAAGCCTTTCTCACATGGTGAGGAAGGCTTTTTCAATAAGTATAGGACGTTATAGATTTAGAATAAGATGAAGAATCAGTTACGCAGTTCGTTTAGCACACAGGGTCGCCGTATGGCAGGAGCGAGAGCTTTATGGGTAGCTAACGGCATGAAAAAAGAAATGATGGGCAAGCCCATTATAGCCATAGTAAATTCGTTTACACAGTTTGTTCCGGGACATACCCATCTGCATGAAATAGGTCAGCAAGTGAAAGCCGAGATCGAAAAACTGGGATGTTTTGCAGCAGAGTTCAATACAATTGCCATTGATGACGGAATAGCTATGGGACACGATGGTATGCTATATTCACTGCCCAGTCGTGATATCATTGCCGACAGCGTGGAATATATGGTGAATGCTCATAAGGCGGATGCAATGGTGTGTATCAGTAATTGTGACAAAATCACTCCGGGTATGCTGATGGCTGCCATGCGGCTGAACATACCGACTGTTTTTGTATCGGGTGGTCCTATGGAGGCAGGAGAATGGAATAACCAGCATCTTGATTTGATAGACGCCATGATTAAATCTGCTGATGCATCGGTCAGCGATGAGGATGTGGCTCAAATAGAAGATAATGCGTGTCCCGGCTGTGGATGCTGTTCAGGTATGTTTACGGCTAATTCCATGAATTGTCTTAATGAGGCTATTGGTCTGGGACTTCCGGGTAATGGCACTATTTTGGCAACTCATGCCAACCGTACTCAGTTGTTTAAAGATGCGGCTGCTCTGATAGTGAAGAATGCTTATAAATACTATGAGGAAGGAGATGACAGCGTGTTGCCACGCAGCATTGCTACTCGTGATGCTTTTCTGAATGCCATGACATTGGATATTGCAATGGGTGGTTCCACCAATACTGTGCTCCATCTTTTAGCTATCGCCCACGAGGCGGAAGTAGATTTCAAGATGGATGATATTGATATGCTTTCACGCCATGTGCCTTGTTTGTGTAAAGTAGCTCCGAACACACAGAAATATCATATCCAGGATGTGAACCGTGCCGGCGGTATCCTTAATATATTGGGAGAATTATCCAAGGGTGGTTTGCTGAAAACCGATGTGAAACGAGTGGACGGTCTGACATTGGCGGAAGCTGTCGAAAAATATAATATATGTAAGAAGGAAGTGGATACTGAAGCAAAACGTATCTATTCAAGTGCTCCGGGAAACAAATTCAATATAAAGCTGGGTTCTCAGAATGCTGTTTATAAAGAACTGGATACAGATCGTGCCAATGGTTGTATCCGTGATTTGCAACATGCTTATAGTAAGGACGGAGGTTTGGCTGTTTTGAAAGGGAACATTGCACAGGATGGTTGCGTAGTGAAAACAGCCGGAGTGGATGAAAGTATTTGGAAATTCTCGGGACCTGCCAAGGTGTTCGATTCGCAGGATGCTGCTTGTGAAGGTATTCTAGGAGGAAAGGTAGTCAGCGGAGATGTTGTTGTTATCACTCATGAAGGTCCGAAAGGTGGTCCCGGTATGCAGGAAATGCTTTATCCTACTTCTTATATCAAATCCAAGCATTTAGGAAAAGAATGTGCTCTGATTACCGACGGACGTTTTAGTGGAGGAACCTCGGGATTAAGCATCGGGCATATTTCTCCCGAAGCTGCAGCGGGTGGTAATATCGGAAAAATAGTGGATGGTGATATAATTGAAATCGATATTCCGAACCGCAGTATCAATGTGAAACTGAGCGACGAAGAATTGGCCGCCCGACCGATGGCACCGGTGACCCGCGACCGTAAAGTTCCTAAAAGCTTGAAGGCATACGCTAGTATGGTAAGTTCTGCAGATAAAGGAGGAGTGAGAATCATTGACTAAATTAGAAATTAAAAATTGAGAATAAAAAACAGTTTCGTTGTCATCGGCCAGTTGTCCGGCATCGTATTTTTTTGAATCTCAATTCTCAACTAAACAATTATGGCAAAAGAAAAGATAACAGGAGCAGAGGCGATGATGCGTTCTTTGGAGTATCAAGGAGTAAAAACTCTTTTCGGATATCCTGGAGGTTCTATCATGCCTACTTTTGATGCTTTATATCATCATAAAGATACATTGAACCATATATTGGTCCGTCATGAACAGGGAGCTGCCCATGCAGCACAGGGATTTGCCCGCGTATCCGGGGAGGTTGGTGTCTGTTTGGTGACTAGCGGACCCGGTGCGACAAATACCATCACCGGCATTGCCGATGCTATGATTGACAGCACGCCTATTGTGGTGATTGCCGGACAGGTAGGAGCTTCTTTTTTGGGTACGGATGCTTTTCAGGAAGTAGATCTGGTGGGTATCACTCAGCCTATTACCAAATGGAGTTACCAAATTCGCCGTGCGGAAGATGTAGCTTGGGCTGTAGCCCGTGCTTTCTATATAGCCAAAAGCGGACGTCCCGGTCCTGTTGTTCTGGACTTTGCCAAGAATGCACAAGTGGAGATGGTGGATTATGAACCGATGAAGCTTGATTTTATCCGTAGTTATGATCCGGAACCTAATCCTGATAAGGAATCTCTTCAGGAGGCTGCCGAATTGATAAACAATGCCCAAAGGCCATTAGTGTTGGTAGGGCAGGGGGTAGAGTTGGGTAATGCACAAGATGAGTTACGTGCATTCATAGAAAAAGCCGATATGCCTTGTGGCTGTACTTTGCTGGGACTTTCGGCTATACCGACTTCGCATCCTTTAAATAAAGGAATGTTAGGTATGCATGGAAATCTGGGGCCCAATGTCAAGACTAATGAATGTGATGTGTTGATTGCCGTAGGTATGCGCTTTGACGACCGTGTAACCGGAAAATTAGATACATATGCTAAACAGGCAAAGGTGATTCATTTGGATATTGACCATTCTGAAATAGACAAGAATGTAAAAGTGGATGTACCCGTATTAGGTAATTGTAAACATACGCTAGCTATGCTGACGCAACTTATCCGGGAGAATAAACACTCCGAATGGATTGATAGCTTTGCTGAATATGAAAAGACGGAATATGAACATGTTATCAGTAAAGAAATTCATCCTGTTGACGGGGCGTTGAATATGGGTGAAGTGGTGCGTGCGGTGAGTGAGGCTTCGAATAATGAGGCCGTACTGGTGACAGATGTGGGACAGAACCAAATGATGGCTGCTCGTTATTTTAAATACAGTAAGAACCGCAGCATCGTAACTTCAGGTGGATTGGGAACAATGGGATTCGGTCTTCCCGCTGCTATAGGCGCTACTTTCGGTTGCCCGGATCGTACTGTATGCGTATTTATGGGTGATGGCGGTTTGCAGATGAATATTCAAGAATTGGGAACTATCATGGAGCAAAAAGCGCCGGTAAAGATTATTTTGTTGAACAATAACTATTTGGGTAATGTTCGTCAGTGGCAAGCTATGTTTTTCGGTCATCGTTATTCATTTACTCCGATGTTGAATCCGGATTACATGAAGATTGCCGAGGCATACGAGATTCCTGCCCGTCGTGTCATGAAGCGCGAGGAATTGCAGGATGCTATCCATGAAATGCTGGCTAATGACGGGCCGTTCCTGTTGGAGGCTTGTGTGATAGAAGAGGGAAATGTATTGCCGATGACACCTCCGGGAAGCTCGGTGAATCAGATGTTACTGGAATGCTAATTTAATAATTATGGATAAGACATTATATACATTAATCGTTCATTCAGAAAATATCGCCGGTTTGCTGAATCAGATTACGGCTGTGTTTACTCGTCGCCAAATCAATATCGAAAGTCTTAATGTTTCTGCGTCTTCCATCAAGGGAGTGCATAAATATACTATTACTGTCTGGACTACTCAGGATGTGATAGAAAAGGTGGTGAAGCAGATTGAGAAGAAAATAGATGTTTTGCAGGCACATTATTTTACTGATAGTGAGATTTATCAGCATGAGATTGCTTTGTACAAGGTTTCTACTCCTGAATTTCAGGAGAATCCTATGGCATCTAAAGTTATCCGCCGTTATAGTGCCCGCATTGTAGAAGTAAATCCGGTTTTCTCTATTGTTGAAAAGAATGGAATGAGTGAGGAAATTACCGCTCTTTATGAGGAGTTGCGCGGATTGGGGTGTGTATTGCAGTTTGTACGTTCGGGACGTGTGGCGATTACTACCAGCTGTTTCGAGCGTGTGAACGAATATCTGACCCAACGCGAGGAAAAGTATCGCCAGCAAAAAACGGAATAATGATGAGTGAGAATAAAGTAGGAACATACAGATTTGTGGCAGAACCCTTTCACTGTGATTTCAGTGGAAAGTTGACTATGAGTGTGCTGGGTAACCATTTGCTGAATTGTGCCGGCTTTCATGCTGCCGACCGGGGATTTGGAATTGCTACACTCAATGAGAATCATTATACATGGGTACTTTCCCGTTTAGCTGTAGAGTTAGAGAATATGCCTTGTCAATATGAGGGATTCAGTATTCAGACATGGGTGGAGAACGTGTATCGCCTTTTTACAGACCGTAATTTTGCAATTTTGGATAAGGAAGGAAAAGCTGTCGGATACGCCCGTTCCGTATGGGCGATGATCAGTATGGAAACTCGCAAACCAGCTGACTTGCTTACGCTTCACGGAGGTAGTATCACTGATTATGTATGCGATAAGGAATGTCCTATAAGCAAGCCCGGTCGTATTAAGGTGACAGAGAAAACTCCGGTTTCTGAATACCAGACCAGATATAGCGATATTGATATCAATGGTCATGTGAACAGTATTAAGTATATAGAACATATTCTCGACCTGTTTCCTATAGAATTTTTTAAGGAGAAACGGATTAAACGTTTTGAGATGGCTTATGTAGCTGAAAGTTATTATGGTGATATATTGAGTTTCTACCGCGAGGAAGTGGGGGAGAAAGAATATGATATAGAGGTGAAGAAGAATGGCACAGATGTTGTCGTTCGCAGTAAGGTGATATTTATTTAGAATCTAATTTTTAATTTTTAATTTATAATTTAAAATGGCACAATTGAATTTTGGCGGCGTTACAGAAACTGTAGTTATCCGCGATGAATTTCCTTTGGAAAAAGCACGTGAAGTATTGAAAGATGAAACAATCGCTGTGATCGGGTATGGTGTGCAGGGACCGGGGCAGTCTTTGAATCTCCGGGACAATGGTTTCAATGTAATCGTTGGTCAGCGTCCGGGAAAAACATATGAAAAAGCAGTTGCTGACGGATGGGTTCCGGGTGAAACTCTGTTTGGTATTGAAGAGGCTTGTCAGAAAGCGACTATCGTAATGTGTCTGTTATCTGATGCAGCTGTTATGTCTGTATGGCCGACTATCAAACCTTGCTTGACTCAAGGCAAGGCACTTTATTTCTCTCATGGCTTTGCTATTACTTGGAGTGACCGTACAGGGGTAGTTCCTCCTGCTGATATTGATGTGATCATGGTAGCTCCTAAAGGGTCGGGTACTTCACTGCGTACCATGTTCTTGGAAGGTCGTGGTTTGAACTCTTCATACGCTATCTATCAGGATGTAACCGGCAAGGCTTATGAACGTACTATTGCATTGGGTATTGGTATCGGTTCAGGCTATTTGTTCGAAACTACTTTCCAGCGTGAAGCAACTTCTGACTTGACTGGTGAACGCGGTTCTTTAATGGGGGCTATCCAAGGATTGTTGTTGGCTCAGTATGAAGTATTGCGTGAAAACGGACATAGCCCTTCTGAAGCGTTTAATGAAACTGTAGAAGAATTAACCCAGTCATTGATGCCTTTGTTTGCTAAGAATGGTATGGACTGGATGTATGCTAACTGCTCTACTACTGCTCAGCGCGGTGCATTGGATTGGATGACTCCGTTTCATGATGCTATCAAACCTGTAGTTGAAAAGTTATATCACAGTGTGAAGACTGGCAACGAGGCTCAGATTTCTATCGATTCTAACTCTAAACCCGATTATCGTGAAAAATTGGAAGAAGAATTGAAAGCATTGCGTGAAAGCGAAATGTGGCAGACGGCTGTAACCGTACGTAAACTTCGTCCTGAAAATAATTAATAGTTAGTATTTAGTATAGAAAGCGGGGGTGCGATGAGGCATCTCCGCTTTCTTTTATATATATTAATGTTAGTGGTATTGTTTATATCATGTGTAGTCGCTAATTTTGTGAAAACTTGACTTAGACATGAATAATAGATTATCACTTTTATTAATAGGGTGCATATTTCCCTTTCTATCTTTTTATGCACAAAAGAATATGAATCTTCCACCATATTATCCCACAGTAAAAGGTATTACGGATTATGCTGTGTGGCAGCTTGTATATCCGGATTCTTTATTAAAGGCGGATATTGCAGGTGAAGCAGTGTGTACACTCCGCATTGATAGTTTGGGTATTGTCCGTAGTAAATATATTGAAGCCACTCATCCTTTGTTTGCCAAGGCGGCCGAAGATGTGATTGAGGGGATGCGTGAATGGCAGCCTGCAAAGAAAGCGGGTAGAGATATAGATAGTACTGTAGTCTTTCATATTCCTTTTAATCCTGATATTTACAGTGACCGTATTTGGCGGCAGCAGCAAGTTCTGGAATCTTGCAGGGGACAATTTGTCGATTCCATGCCTGTCTTTCCAGATGATATTCGTAGTCTTGTTATGGGAAATATGGGTTGGCCTGATGATAAAGTGGATAAAGCCGTTGCTATTTGCCGTTTTACGGTGAATGAAAACGGGGAGATTATGAATATCCGTGTGATAAAAGGCACTCATCCGGCTTTTGATAAAGAGGCTATACGTATTCTTTCTAATTTTCCCCGGCTGATTCCTGCCATGAAAAACAGCAAACCTGTGCCATATGATTATTTTTTGACTATGCGTTTTTGGAAAGAGGATCTGGAACATTATTTATTGTATAGGGAATGTGCACAGGAAGATTTGGAAAAGACCACTTGGGAGCCTTATAGATACTCTTCTTATCCCGGTGGTACTGTTGCTTTGACGCAATTTATAAATTCTCATCTGAAAATAACTCCCGAAATGAAAGCTACGGGAAAGCAGGGACGGGTGATTTATAGTTTCAATGTGGATATAGATGGTTCAATGAAAGATTTTCGGCTGGTGAGGGGACTTGATCCATTAATGGATGCCGAAGCATTGCGGGTACTTCAATTAGTGAATGAAAAATGGAGTACGGGGTATTATTTCAATTCAAAGAAATGGTATCGGGAGTTTTATGTGAATCAATTCACCATTCCCATTATTTTTAGTTGGTAGCTTATACATATTGCTACTTTGGACTTGAGATTTCGATGTTTTGACAGTTTTTGGAGTCCACCTGTAACATTAAGGAGGATTACCGTTCTTGAAGGATCATTTTGTTCTTCGGTCAACTTTCGGAAGTATCTCTGACCTGTCAGTTTTTCGATACAGGAACTTCGAGCATGTATGCCCTCATGCCCTTATTGTGTGTATAACAGGCTAATTATAAATTACTTATGTATTGACGGTAAAAATACTTGCTCTCACTTATACTCTCATGCCCTCACTATGTTTTGAAGTTTTTTTTTACATAACATGCTTGTTGTCAGTTATGTATATTTTTTACAGGCTGTTTGTGTTTGATGCAAAGTAGGACATTTTCAGGCTTTTCTATCGTAAGAAGTATGCATGAGAAGGGTTTCTACGAAATGAGGCTTACGATGGAATTTCCGGCAGGGGTAAAAAAGATCAAGACGTTTTTAAAAAAGCTCTTGTTCTTTTTTAAAAAGGCGGTTATCTTTTTTTAAAAGCTCTTGATCTTTTAAAAAAACGTCCTGTCACCAACGACAGGAAGAATATAAAAACAGGCTGTACCAATCATTTGATACAGCCTGTTTTTATATTTATAGGATTATATACTACAGATTAGAAGTACAGATAACGGTCATCTTTCACTTCAGCTTTTTTGTAGAGGTCATTGATGAAACTGCTAGCATAACGTCCTGCCATATTAGACAAGTTGTTTTCTTCGTTTTTAGCATCAAATTCTTCTGCACTTTTTTCTTTGTTATAAACCTGAATCATGTAAACACCTGCATTACCCTTGATAGGACCAGTTAACTTGTTTACTTCAGCTTTGCTTGCATAAGCACCTAAAGCTGGTTCGCTGGCGCGAGTTACTGAAACATATGCCGGAGCAGAGAAAGTGATATGTTTTACAGAATCGCTAACTGCATTTGCCATATTTTTCACTTGGTCAATGCTGTTTGCGCCTTTCATTTCAGCTATCAGTTTTTCAGCTTTTTTATCTTTGATGATTTCTGCTTTCAGCATGTCGGCAACCAAGTTGATATTACGATATCCGGCAGGATTAATCTTTTCAAGAGCAACTACCATCAGGTGATCGTTCTCACCACATTCATACAATGGAGACACTTCACCTTCTTTGGCTGCAAAAATCCATTTCAACGCTTCACGGGTTCCTTTTACACCACCCACACGGTGTTCTGCGCTACGGAAATCAGCACGTTCTAACAAGCGGTATCCGCTTTCTTCTGCATTGGCAACAATCTTATCCATTGTAGTGTTCTGCGCTACGAATTGGCTGAAATCATTGTATGCCTTGTTGTATGTTTCTTTGCTGAATTCAACCGGACGTTTAATCACTGCAACTTTATATTTATCTTTCATGGCTTTTTTATCCAACACTTGAAGAATAACGTTAGCTTGTCCGATCTGAAGATTGCTTAATTCTTTAACATTAGAGTTAATCAATGTGTTGATGTATTTAGCATTGTCAGCATCTAATGCAGCACCTTCATAGTTGCGTGCAGTCAACCAGGTTGCTTCACCTGTCTGACCATATTTTTTTGCGATATCAGCAAAGTCAGCTCCATCTTTCAGTGCATTGAAAATACTATCGGCTAAAGTTGCGGTTTTAGCAGCATCTTCAGCATATACCTGAATTTGACGATATTGGATTGAATCGGGAGCAGTCTGCTTGGCAATAATTTTAAAAGCATTATATGAATCATCTGCCTGATTATAGTAAGGACCATATACTTCGTTGATAGTTACAGAGTCCAAACGAGCAACTACATCATTAGGATATACAGTCTTGTTGATTGCAATTTCAGAAAAAGGAACAACAGAGCCGGTGGAACGGATGAATGTGTTCATGTCGGCAGCGGTACCTAGCTGGTTGGCATATTCGGTTACTTCATTTAATACTTCTTTGCGATCTTCTTCAGATGGAGTTACCAATACATCAATGTATTTGATATTACGAGTTTCAACCGGCTGTTCGAAAGAACTTTTTTTCTTGTTATACAGATCTTTGATTTCGCTGTTTGAAACCGTGATAGTTGAATCGCTGATAGAAGAATAAGGAATTGCAGCCAGTAAAACGTCTGATTGTTCAGTGCGTGATGTAAACGCATCTTCAGCTGCAACCGGATTTGAGATCAATGATTTTGCAATCAGGTTCTGATATTTTTCAGCTAAAGTAGATTGGATCAAAGTCTTTTCAATAAAATTCCAAAAAGCTCCCATTTTTTGATAGTATTCTACATATTGTGCAGGCATTTTGCTTGCATCCAGGTGAGCGTAATCTACCAGGAATTTTTTCAGCATATCTTTGTCGAAAGCACCGGTTTGCGGATTGCGGAACGGAGTTTGCATTAATAAGGGGTTAGTACCCTCCTCAATGATTGCTTGAACTTCAGCTTTGCTGACAGTCAGTCCCAATTTTGCAGCTTCTGCTGCGATTAATTGGTTATTTACGTAAGATTGCCATACTTGGTCTTTCACTTGAGTCAGTTGGTCGTCATTTAATGCAGAAACACCTTGTGTCAATTTAATGACTTCTGTGTATTCGTCTACCATTTTTTGATACTCTTGTGCTGTAAGTGTTTTTCCATTCACTTCACCTACGTCTTGTTTACCCTGATGTGGTTGGAGAACCTTCCATGCGTCTCCGGCAATGAATGCGAAGAGGGCAAGTCCGATTACAACGACCAACAGAGGGCCTTTACTTCTGATTGTTTGTAATGTTGCCATTTAATTTTACTATTTTTGTTTATTGTTTTTTTATACTTCATAGATTTAGCGCACGAAGATACAAAAAATGCAGCTTACAAGCTATTTTATTGTGAAAAAAATCTATTATTCGGTTACTTTCAACTTTACTAATTCAATTTTGGTTGCTGTTACTTTAATTATTTTGAAATGGAATTTATCGAAAGTGATCTCTTCATGTATTTTGGGGAAGCTTTGGTATTGGTGCAGGATGAGTCCACCGATAGTTTGGTAATCATCATTTTCCGGTAGGCCAAGTGAGAACAATTCATTGGCTTTTTCTATTTCCAGACGTCCGGAAAGGATGTATTCATTGTCACCGACAGATTTGGCTATGTAAGAAGTCGTGTCATGCTCATCTTCTATTTCACCGAAAATTTCTTCCACTAAATCTTCTAGCGCCACGATGCCGGATGTACCTCCGAATTCATCGACTACTACAGCTAAGGATTTCTTTTGCTGCATGAATAGTTTCATCAGCTTATGCGCTCCCATCGTTTCGGGAGCAATAGGTAGTTGGCGGACACTCTTAGTCCAGTCGGTCTGTTCACGAAACATTTCAGAAGAATGGATATAACCTATAATATTGTCAATGTTTTCTTTATAGACAATGATTTTACTGATTCCGCTTTCAATGAAGCGGGCTTTTAGTTCTTCTATGGGAGTTCCATATTCTATGGCAACAATTTCGGTTCTAGGTACCATACAATCCCTAATTCTGATATTCGAAAAATCTAGTGCATTTTGGAATATCTTGACTTCGGTGTCTATGTCTTGTTCATTTTGAACATCTTGTATACTGCTTTGAATAAAGTAATCTAGATCGACTTTGGTAAAAGCTTTTTCATTGGCTTCTTTATTTGTTTTAATGCCTATAATGTAAAGTAATATATTGGATATTCCCGAAGCAAACTTGCTGATGGGATAGAGCAAGACATAGCAAATGTAAGTGGGAACTGCAAAAATATTCAGAGTGAAATTGGGATTAATCTTAAATAAGGTTTTAGGCAGGAACTCTCCTGTGACCAAGATGATTAATGTGGAAATAATTGTTTGGATCAGTACTAATAAAAAGTGGTTGTCTATCAATCCTGCCAGCAAGTTTTGTTCAATGACTTGTGCCATCAATATACCGTAAATGACCAAAGCGATGTTGTTCCCTACCAACATGGTAGAGATAAAATTGTTCGGATTATGAAAGAAGATGGAAAGTATACGTGAATTTATGCTTTGGCTGTTACGATCCATTTCAAAACGTAATTTATTGGATGAAACAAAGGCTATTTCCATGCCGGAGAAAAAAGCGGAAAAAGCCATTGTGATAAGAATTTGTATAATAATACCCATAATAGTGAGTGAATTAGCGTATCGAATCAGTTCTGGTGCTATTTGCAACAGCTTTTGTACTGTCTGCTGGTGCTGTATCTTCTACAGTGAAAATACCTGTGTTATTATAAATTTGATATTCTGTCATTTGCTGGTTGGATTCAAATCCATAACCGGTAATGATTTTGTCTTCTTGTTCAATGCGGATAAATTTGTCAGAATAGACCCTTTCCTGTTTTTCATCCCAAAAGAGCAGGTCTGTGTCAAATTTGTCGCCTCTTTGGCTGCGGATATGCACATTGCTTCTCAATTCCCAAAGTTTCTTTTTCTCGTAGTAATAGGCTGTATCGGCTTTTATGCTGGCATCAATATGGAATAGGGAATCAAACTTTTCCAGATAAACTCCTTTTTCAAAAGCCCAATAAGGAGGGTTCTTTTTATCATAAATTTCCCATTCTTCTGTGATAATTTTGTAGCGGGTAATACCGGAATCGGATATAAGGGTAGTAACCCCCAATGTTTTCATGCTAGGCAATGAATCTCTTTCTGTAATGGCTTCCGCCAGATTTTTTTCGCCTCCTGAGCATGCTGGGAATAAAACAAACATAACAGTTGCCCAAATGGCAACTGTTATGTTTAGAAATATAAAGTGTGATTCTTGTTTTTTTTCAGACGACATAATTATCTGATAGTTGTTGTTTCACCAATCCATCCACCGATTGTAACAGAGTCACCTTTCTTCAAGCTGAGGAAGAACAAGTCTGCGTCTTTAGGAGTATGGGCTGCATAAGTACCAATTAGTTTATTTGCTTCTTCAGCAACACTAGGATCTACACTTTTTGCTTTCTGTAATTTGTCGATAACAGCAAAATAAGTACACTTGTTCAATGCGGCTTCATCACTCCAGTTAGGGCTTGATGCATACATATTAGCAATTAAAATGTAAGGCTTACCATTGTTTCCATCCAATGAGATTGACTTCAGCGCATATTGTTTTGCCTTGCTCAACTGTTTTTTGCTGAATAAAATAGCAGCGGTTTTGTATGCATAGTCGGCTTTCTTTAATGGGTCTTGTTCTAAGTTGATAGCCTGATCAAAATAGTCGATACATTTGTCCATATCACCTTTCTTGTAATACATGTATCCGCAACCTACAGCAGTTTCGGCAGTCGGTTCGATGGCATGTGCGGCTTCAGATGCAGCAAAGTAAGCTTCCTGTTCTGTACAGTTTAGCATCTGCATTACAGAAATAACTTGCTTCAGATAATCCAAATTAGTTTTGTTTTGTTCAACTTTCGGAGCATAGATAGCTTGTAGGTTGTCGCAAGTCGCTACACCACTGTTAATGAAAAATGCATCGATATTGTCTTTTGCCACTTTCAATAATTTTTTGTCATTTTCCTTTGTAGCAGCTTTTAAAGCTCCATCAGCAACTCCTGATGCAAACAAGTAATCCTGAATGAATTGTTCTTTGTATGCTTCATCACTCTTCATTTTACGGGCAGCAGCATCCATGAATTCTTGTAATACAAAATAGTCGGAATTTTCTTTTTCAAGTTCAATGGCTTCTTTGAACATGTTGTATGCTTCATTCATGTCCTGTCCACCCATTGTGAAGTAGTCATGTGCCTTCATTCCGATAATTGAACCCTTTGTAGCATCTCTTTTAACCAACTTGTTCAAATCGTCCAGATATTGGATACGCTGGTCGTGAACTTTCATCAGTTCATTGAAGTATTGTTTTTGCTTAGCTGCATCTTTTTCACCGGCTATTAAAGCACGAAGAATTTTTGCACCATTAGTATAAGTACTTACTTGAGCTTTGGGGGCTTCTGTAAATACGCTCATCCAAGGAGTATAGGCGTCCTTGAAATTGTTAGTTTTGACATACTCAGTGTAAATACTGATATTTTTCAAGCATCGGATACTGTCTTCACCATGTCCGAATCTTGATCCGTCTGACGCTCCGGTCTGAGCGAAAGAAGCTGTTGTACCTAAGGAAAGAACGAACAGCGCTGTTACCATCTTCATTTTCATCGTATATAAATTTAGTTGTTGTTATTTATTTGCTTCTCTCCATTTATTAATCCACTTTCCATTTCATGAACCAACGTTCATTGAAAGTGAGCCCGATATTGATTCTCAAATAGTTCTCTTCCATTAATCCTTTAAATTTAGGACTGACTTTAATGTATTGTCCGGAAATGTTCAGCATAGATTTACTTTGGAACATGGGAAGTCCGAAACCTACACTGACGCCATATTCGCGTGCACCGTCTTGAAAACTGGTTGCTCCTGTGTCCGGATCAGTATAGCTTACCTTATTATAAGGAGTTGAATAATAAGCTCCCATACGGTAACGGATACGCTTCAGATAGTTGTGGCTGATATAACTTGGTACGAATTCCGCACCAAAAGCTATTTTTGTGCGGTTATTCATTTCCACACTTTCTTTGTTGAACTTGCTCCAAGTCAGATCGGCTGTATTCCATTTTTGTAAAGTATAGTCAATCCCAATCGTCAGGCGGTTGTCATATACATAAGTAAGACCTGCACCAAATGTATGTGGCATTTTAAACGGGTTTGGAATAGTATCGCCAGTTTGTGACTGTACATAAATGGAACCATTACTTTCCGTACCTGTCTGATGATATTTATATGCATCTCCGTGCAAGGTATGTCCCAGTGTATAAACGGCACCTACATTTATTGTGTTTTTCTTGTTTAACTTATAAGTATACTGTAAACCAAAATCCAATTTATAATCACTGATGGAAAATTTGTCTAATTTGATACTACGTGTATCTGTCGCTCCAATAGCTGTCATGGATTGATGGGTAATGTCTCCATAAAGATATGAAAAATTTGCACCAACAGACAAATTATTAAATACTTTATAACCTAATCCTACAAAAACCTGGTGAAAGCCTCCGTCGCCATTATAAGATTCGGCCCACTTTCCGTTATTGTCTACATCCTCAAAATCATGTGTTTTGGAAATGTTGTAACCTACTGTAGAAAATGGAAGAAAACCAACTGTCATTCCCATTTTTTGCCATAGACGGAATTGCATGGCCAAATAGTCAAAACTTGAGTTTTTAGCATTGGTTTTTACATTACCATCCTTGAAGTTCGCATTTTGAAGAGTCATTCCTGCATCGAACAAGAATGTCAATGAATCGATAGCTGTATAAGATGCCGGATTAGACGCGTTGATTTGGTAGCCGTTTCGCAAACCGTATGCTATTCCTCCCATTGCTTTACTGTTACCAAAATTTTGATCAGCTAACTGACCAAAGCCGTAGCGTGTATAGGGAGAATTTGTGCTTGTTTGGGCTACGGCCAGCCCTGTGACTGTGAGTAATATTGACGCACTAATCAGTCTTTTATAATTTATCATTATAGCTTAATATTCTGTTTAAACCTTTCAATACTAAAAATCTATCTGCAAAGATGATACTTTTTAATTTTGTATCAAAAGAAAATTCATCTCCGCCCGTTAAAAAAACCAAAAGCTCCGGATAATTCTTTTGAAGATGGGTGATATAGCCGCTCATTTCAAATTCCATTCCGCGAATGACTCCTGCCCGGATAGCCGTTTCTGTAGATTGTCCATACATCGGAACTTCTCCTTTAGCGCTTACTTTGGGAAGTTTGTCGGTGAATATGTTCAATGCCTTGAAACGCATACGCATTCCTGGAGAAATATTGCCTCCATGATAGGCTCCGTCAGCGTCAATAAAATCGTATGTGACACAGGTTCCTGCATCAATAACCAGCACATCGTGTCCAGGCTTCAGCCAGTTTGCTGCGACCACAGCTGCTAAACGGTCCATGCCCAGTGTTTGAGGCGTTTTATATAAATTAGTGACGGGAACAGGGGTTTCATGACTTAATTCGATGATGTTAAAAGGCAATCTTTCCAGTTGGTGCCGGATCGTATTGCTTAGTGTTATGACAGAAGCTATGATACCTCGTTTCAACGGGTATCGGGAGCAAAGCATCGGGAGGCAATCTAAAGAATGATTGGAGCCACGAAATACTTCAACTAACTCGCCTTTGTCGAATATAGCCAATTTGGCTACTGAGTTTCCTATGTCGATTATTAAATTCACAACTTTGCTTTTTCGGCTGCAAAGTAACGCAAAAAATAAATAGGAATAGCAATAAAAAATGGTATTTGTGAGGAATTAATTAATATTTAGGTGTACTTTTGCATCGGTAAACAGAGAATGGAATTTATGAATAAATTAATTATAGCATTGATATTGTTATTCTTTTTCTTGGGTCAATCGGTTAGAGGTCAGGAAGATAACATAAAGGTAAGTCTGATGACTTGTGCTCCCGGTACGGAAATATATGCTTTGTTCGGGCATACGGCATTGCGCTATGAGGATAAGGCACGTGGAGAGGACTGGGTGTTTAATTATGGTATGTTCAGCTTTAATACTCCCCATTTTATCTATCGTTTTGTCAAAGGAGAAACTGATTATGAATTGGGCGTAACCCGTTATCCTTATTTTGAAGGCAGTTATGCTATGCGTGGTTCCTCTGTTTATCAGCAGACATTGAATTTGACTATTTCGGAAAAACAGGAGCTCAGAAGATTGCTGGAAGAGAATTATCTGCCGGAGAATAGGGTTTACCGTTATAACTTTTTCTATGATAATTGCACTACCCGTGCGCGTGATGTAATAGAAAGGTGTATTGAAGGGAAGGTTGTTTATTCTGAAGGAAAGGAGGGACTCTCTTTTCGGGATATTGTCCATCAATATACTAAAGGACACAAATGGGATGAACTGGGCATTGATATGTGTTTGGGCAGTGAAGCTGATAAGCCTATTGATGCGCGTAAGCAGATGTTCGCCCCTTTTTATTTGCTGGAAGCGGCAAAAAAAGCGACTATAGTAGTAGGTGACAGCGTGCGTCCTTTGATTCTGCATGAAAAAAAGGTGGTGGATGCAGAACCGGAGAATGTTGGTGACGGTTTTCCATTGTCACCCCTGGCGTGTGTCTTTATTTTAATAGGAATTACTTGTTTTGTAGGATGGTTGCAGTTTAAAACCAGGAAAATAATCTGGATTTGGAATTTGCTTCTTTTTGGTGTACAAGGGTTAGCGGGGTGTGTCATTACTTTCCTGGTCTTTTTTTCTACTCATCCTACGGTAGGGTCCAATTGGCTTATCCTTTTATTGAATCCTATCCCTTTAATTTACCTTCCGATCATGGTTTGTCGAGCTATAAAAGGTAAAAAAGACCTCTATCATACAATAAATGTAGTGTATTTAACACTTTTTATAATGATAATGCCGTTTGTACAGCAAAAATTCAATGTAACGGTATTACCTTTGGCACTGTGTTTGTTGATATGTTCTGCAAACCACGTTTTATTATATTACAGACAAAACAATAAATGAAAGGACGCATCTTAACTTCTCTTTTGACTGTTATCGCATTAACAGGGTTGCAGGCACAGAACATTCCTGCGGTTCCCAGGTTGGTGGTCGGATTGACTATTGACCAGTTGCGGACTGATTATATAGAGGCTTTTTCGGCTTTATACGGTGAACGTGGTTTCAAGCGGTTGTGGAGAGAAGGACGGATTTATCGGAATGCCGAATATGACTTTATTAATGTGGATAAGTCATCAGCTGTAGCGGCCATTTATTCTGGCACTACACCTTATACCAACGGAATCGTGGGGGATAACTGGATGGACCGCAGTACTCTGCGAGTCCTTAATTGTGTGGACGATGCTGATTTTATGGGTATTTACACTTCAGAGTCCACTTCTCCGCAGAAAATGAAGGTGTCGACTTTGACAGATGAGTTGGTAATAGCCACACAAGGAATAGCTGAAGTTTATTCTATCGCTCCTACACGTGAAATGGCGGTGTTGGCTGCCGGTCATGCTTCGAAAGGTGCATTCTGGTTGAATGATGAAACAGGAAAATGGAGTGGCAGTACATATTATGGTACATTTCCTGCATGGGTGACTACTTATAATGACCGTGAAGGATTGGATTTCCGTATCGGCAATATGTCGTGGGAGCCTTATTTGCCTGTGACTGTCTATAAATATTTGACTAGCGAGAACAAACAAGTTACGTTCAAGCATAATTTCGATGACGAGCGGAAAAATAAATACCGTAAATTGAAAACAAGCCCTTATGCTAATGATGAGGTAAACCGTTTGGTTAATGCTTGTTTTAGTAATACTTCCATTGGAAAGGATGCTGTTCCGGACTTTTTGTCACTGGCATATTATGCCGGGAATTATGATCATAAGGCTCCTGCAGAACTCCCGATGGAAATGCAGGATACCTATGTACGTCTGGACAACAGTATTGCTGAATTATTGGAATTGATAGACCGGAAGGTTGGTTTGAACAATACTTTATTCTTTATAACCTCTACAGGATATGCTGACGCTGATCCTGTTGATTCTCCTCAATATAAAATACCGGGTGGAGAATTCCATATTGAACGTTGTTCTGCTCTGTTGAACCTTTATTTGGCAGCTATTTACGGTGAAGGACAATGGGTGGAGGCGCATTTTGAGCAGCAAATATACTTGAATCATAAGCTGATAGAGCAGAAACAACTGAATATATCCGAGATATTAAATCGTGCGGCAGAATTCTTGGTACAGTTCAGCGGAGTGAAAGATGTGTATTCTTCACAACGTTTGCAATTGGGAGCGTGGACTCCTACCATTGATAAAATTAAGAATTACTATAACCCGATATGTTCCGGAGATTTATGGATAGAAGTCTTACCAGGCTGGACTGTATTCCGTGAACATTCGCTTGATACGCAGGTGCAACGCTATTCATATGCGTCGGCTCCATTGATTTTCATTGGGAACGGAATGAAACCGGAAATAATCCATGCGCCTATAAAAATAGGCAATATAGCACCCACCGTAGCCCATTACATGCGTATTCGTGCTCCTAATGCAGCCGTTCTGGCACCAATGACAGACATCAGAAAATAATATTAAGGAGAGAAGTGCAAATAAATCAGCATTTTATTGTAACTTTGCACTTTCAAAAGTAATCAAATTAGAAAATAATAAAAACAAAAAATACAATGGGATTTAATGAATTTATTGGCAAATTGTTTGGAAATAAGGCCACTCGTGACATGAAAGAAATCAAGCCATGGGTTGATAAAATAAAGGCTGTTTATCCGGAAATTGCCAAATTGAGCAATGACGAGCTTCGTGCAAAAACAGTAGAATTAAAGAAGTACATTTCTGATTCGGCTGCTGAGGAACAAAAGAAGATAGAAGAATTGAAAGGTACTATCGAAACTACAGAACTGGAAGATCGTGAGGGCATCTTCGCGCAGATAGACAAACTGGAAAAAGAAGTGCTGGAAAAATATGAAAAAGCACTGGATGATGTACTTCCGCAGGCTTTTGCCATTGTAAAAGACACTGCACGCCGTTTTTCTGAAAATCCGGAATTGGTTGTAACCGCTACCGATTTTGACCGTGAACTGGCTGCTCAGGGAAAAGATTTTGTGCGTATTGAGGGCGATAAGGCGATTTGGCAGAACCATTGGATTGCTGGTGGTAATGACATGGTATGGAGCATGGTGCATTACGATGTGCAGTTATTCGGTGGTGTAGTGTTACATAAAGGCAAGATTGCCGAAATGGCTACTGGTGAAGGTAAGACGTTGGTAGCCACTTTGCCTGTGTTTTTGAATGCACTGACCGGTAATGGCGTACATGTAGTTACTGTTAATGATTACTTGTCAAAACGTGACTCGGAATGGATGGGGCCATTGTATCAGTTCCATGGATTGAGTGTGGACTGTATTGATAAACACCAGCCCAATTCTGATGCACGCCGCAGAGCTTATATGGCCGATATCACTTTCGGTACGAACAATGAATTCGGTTTCGATTACTTGCGTGACAATATGGCTGTCAGTCCAAAAGACTTGGTGCAGCGTAAACATAATTATGCTATTGTCGATGAGGTGGACTCTGTATTGATTGACGATGCTCGTACTCCGTTGATTATTTCTGGTCCTGTTCCTAAAGGTGAGGATCAGTTGTTTGAGCAACTCCGTCCTTTGGTAGAGCGTCTGTTTGAAGCTCAGAAAAAGTTGGCTACCCAATATTTGGCCGATGCCAAACGCTTGATTGCATCGGATGACAAGAAAGATCAGGAAGAGGGATTTTTGGCATTGTTCCGTAGTCATAAGGCACTGCCCAAAAATAAGCCGTTAATCAAGTTCCTAAGTGAACAAGGTATTAAGGCAGGTATGCTGAAGACAGAGGAAATTTATATGGAACAGAATAACAAGCGTATGCCTGAGGCCACTGATCCATTGTATTTCGTAATTGATGAAAAGCAAAACAGCGTAGATTTGACCGATAAAGGTATCGACCTGATTACAGGAAATGCGGCAGATCCTACTTTATTCGTTTTGCCTGATATTACTTCCCAATTGTCTGCTTTGGAAAATGAGACAGATTTGACAGAAGAAGAAAAACTGGCCAAGAAAGATGAACTGATGACAAATTACGCTATCAAGTCTGAACGCGTACACACTATCAACCAGTTGCTGAAGGCTTATGCCATGTTCGAAAAGGATGACGAATATGTTGTAATCGACGGACAGGTTAAGATTGTTGACGAACAGACAGGACGTATTATGGAAGGCCGTCGTTATTCTGACGGTTTGCATCAGGCTATTGAGGCCAAAGAAGGCGTGAAGGTGGAAGCTGCTACCCAGACCTTTGCTACCATCACTTTACAGAACTATTTCCGTATGTATCATAAATTGTCGGGTATGACCGGTACAGCGGAAACGGAAGCGGGAGAACTTTGGGATATTTATAAATTGGATGTCGTTGTTATTCCGACGAATCGTCCTATTGCCCGTAAAGATATGAATGATCGCGTTTATAAGACAAAACGTGAGAAGTATAAAGCTGTCATCGAAGAGATTGAAGAAATGGTAAAAGAAGGACGTCCTGTTCTGGTAGGTACCACTTCGGTGGAAATCTCTGAAATGTTGAGCAAAATGCTTGCAATGCGCAAGATTGAGCATAATGTGTTGAATGCGAAACTGCATCAAAGAGAGGCGGATATTGTGGCACAGGCAGGTCAGAAGAGTATCGTGACTATTGCTACCAACATGGCAGGTCGTGGTACCGACATTAAGCTGAGTCCGGAAGTGAAAGCTGCGGGCGGTTTGGCTATTATCGGTACGGAACGTCATGAAAGTCGCCGCGTGGACCGTCAGTTGCGTGGTCGTGCCGGTCGTCAAGGGGATCCGGGTTCATCTGTGTTCTTTGTATCATTGGAAGATGATTTGATGCGTTTGTTCTCTTCAGATCGTATTGCCAGTGTAATGGATAAACTTGGCTTCAAAGAAGGTGAGATGATTGAGCACAAGATGATTTCAAATTCCATTGAACGTGCTCAGAAGAAAGTGGAAGAAAATAACTTTGGTATTCGTAAACGCTTGCTGGAATATGATGATGTGATGAACAAACAGCGTGTGGCTGTTTATACCAAACGTCGTCATGCCTTGATGGGTGAGCGTATCGGTATGGATATCGTGAATATGATTTGGGATCGTTGCGCTTATGCTGTAGAATTGGGCGACTTTGATAATGTGAAGATGGAAATATTGCAGACATTGGCAATGGAAGTACCATTCACAGAAGAGGAGTACAACAAGATGAGAAAAGAAGATCTTGCTGAGAAAACCTTTGAAGCGGCAATGAACAACTTCAAGCGCAAGACAGACCGTATGGCCCAGATTGCCAATCCCGTTATCAAACAGGTATATGAGATGCAAGGACATATGTACGAAAACATCATGATTCCTATTACGGATGGCAAACGCTTGTATAATATCTCTGTCAACTTGAAGGCGGCTTATGAAACAGAAGGCAAGGAGATTGTGAAGTCATTTGAGAAGGCGATTCTGCTTCATACTATTGATGATGCATGGAAAGAAAACCTGCGTGAACTGGATGAACTGAAACATTCTGTACAGAATGCTAGCTATGAGCAGAAAGATCCGCTGCTGATCTTTAAGTTGGAATCTGTCAATTTGTTTGACAACATGGTAAATAAGATCAATAACAATACCATTTCTGTATTGATGCGTGGACAAATCCCGGTTCAAGAACCGGAACAAGTTCGTGAAGCTGCTCCCGAACCGCAGGCTCCTCGTCAACAGTATAGAGAGGAAAAGCAGGATTTAAGTGATCCTCACCAGCAAGCTGCTGCCGAACATGACACCCGCGAGGTAAAGCGTGAGCCGGTTCGTGCGGAAAAGACAGTGGGTCGTAACGATCCTTGTCCTTGCGGAAGCGGTAAGAAATATAAGAACTGTCACGGGCAAAATGCGTGATAAATAACGATTATTATAGAAACGTTCGGGTAGAATTTACTACCCGGACGTTTTTTTTATTCCTTTTAACTTACTTCTTACATAAATAAGCGTATTTTTGTTCCCTAAGAAAAAATGATAATATGAAAAGATCCGCCTCATTAATAATTCTAGTTGCCGGGACACTTTTTGCTTCCTGCAGCAGTTTGCAGACCATATCTTTTGACCAGTTACAGGCAGCCGATGTCAGTTTTCCGGATGCTGTGAGAAAAGTGGCTGTGATAAACAATATGCCTGTACTGAAAACTAAAGATAATCATGAAATACTGAGCAGCGAATTGGAAGGCGATGGTAAAGTGGCATCCGAAGCTTTGGCAGAGAATATTGCCAATGTGAATTATTTCGATCAGGTCATTATCTGTGATTCTGTATTCCGGGCACAGGATAAAGTGCCACGGGTTAATGTCATTCTGACTAAAGAGGAAGTACGGAAACTGAGCGAGGACTTGGGAGTGGATATGATATTGTCTTTTGATCGTATTCATATTCAGACTAAGCCCGGCGTACTGTTCTATCCGGATTTTCCTATGCCTATAGATGCTGTAGATGGAATTATATCTCCGATTGTTAGAGTATATATTCCCAATCGTGATAAACCTTTGTTTGTAGTTGCCAAGCAAGATACCATTTCCTGGGAAATAGAACCAGCTCTTTCTGACCGGAAGATAGTAAAAGAAGCTTCGGAATATGCCGCTTCTATTCCAGTAGAACATCTGTTGCCACATTGGGATGAGGTGGCTCGTTTTTATTACGATGGCGGGAATATTGAAATGCGCGATGCCGGTGTATATCTTCGTGAGAACAATTGGGATGAAGCGTATAGTCAGTGGAAGATAGCCTATGAGAAGAGAAAAGGCCAGCAAAAGATGAAAGCGGCTTTTAATATTGCACTATATTATGAAATAAAGGATAATGTAGAACAGGCCAAGGAATGGTTGGGTAAAGCGAAGAATTTGGTGAAATCAGGCAGCAGGGATGAACAATTGATAGCCTTTTATTCATTGGAGTTAGAGAAAAGAGAGAGTAAGCTATCCCAATTGAGAATACAAATGAAACGTTTTGATGATAATTTTTAGAGAATAAGTGTTGAGAGAAAGATTTTTTTTGTACTTTTGGATATAAATAATATATAAAATTGATTTTGGTATGAAACTCAGTGCACAGTCACATGCTTCTATTGCGTCTTCGCTTCGGGAAGCGGTTGATAAATATATAGCGGATGGAGAGAGAACGGTAGTCACCGATATCCATTTGCAACCTAAGCAGGACAGTGGTGAATTAGTTATTTTTAATGATGATGACGAAGAATTGTCACGTACCATAATTGAAGAGTGGGTGGATTATAGTGAAGATGATTTTTATACAATAGTAGAGCGTATACTTCGTGGGGAGATCAACGCATTGAAAGATACGGGAGTTTTGGATAAGTTAGCTATAATGAAGCCTTATTCTTTTGTTTTGGTTGATGAGGATAGGGAAACTGTAACCGAACTTTTATTGATAGATGATGAAGACACTTTATTGCTGAATGATGAACTTTTAAAGGGGTTGGATGAAGAATTGGATGCATTTTTAAAAGACTTGCTTGAAAAATAGATAAAATAATAGGAGCATCGGGATAGTAAAGTTTCCGATGCTTTTTTATATCATAGGTGAGGAAAATGTTTTTTCAAGAGTGGCGTTTAAAATATTGTTTTCTCATCCATCGGTCAAAAACCATGAATAAGGGTATAGTTATGATGAATAGCAGATAAATGAGAGGAATTTGTATTTTTAAAACATGACTGCCAGCAAGAAATGCATGATACATAGTTTCCTTAATGTGATTTCCAAAATAAATATACAGGCCGATGCTGCCGCTTATTATTAAGAATAGAGAAGCAGCAATAGTAGCTAGTAACATCTTTCTCTCCTGTTTCTTTTCACGTAAGAGTATAGCTTCCTCTACTTTCTGCATGGTGCGGAAAGTAAAATTGGAGGTCAGCCGGAATTGGGGCTGTTCTTTTACAGCCTTCATTAATCCTTTATCTTTTTGTTTCTCGTTCATTCTGCTTCTGTTATGAGTATATATAATTTTTTTCTTATTCGATGCAATTTTACTTTTGCATTGCTTTCCGTCAGTCCCAGGATAAGAGCGATTTCACCGATAGTTTTCTCTTCATTATAAAATAGGGAAATCAAGGCGCGTTCTTCTGCATCCAGTTTCTTGATGGCCTTATTGAGCTTTCCTACCCGTTCCCCGCTTTCATCATTCAGGGCATCGTCTATTTGCTGGTCGGATATATTCATTAACATGGCACTGTCCATAACAATTAACTCTTGCTTTCTTTTTCTGGTTGCCGATATGGCGGTGTTATATGCAATGCGGTATATCCATGTAGAGAAACTACTCTCTGCTTTAAACGACGAAAGATGTTCAAAGGCTTTCAAGAACGTATCCTGGGTCAACTCTTCCGCATCCTCCTGATTCTCCACGATGCGTATAATCAAGATAAATACTTGCTGACTGTATTTATCCAAGAAGTATTCGTAGAGAGAAGTTTCTCCTTTTAATATCCTATGAATAATATGTGTTTCGTCGTTTTCCATTTTGTCTATTAGACGCAGGGCTGGGAGAGAGGTTACATAAAAAGAGAAAATATTTTTTTCTTTCTCAAAAGTGTAACCTCTTTGGCTACGCAGCGTCTAATGAATACAAAGGAACAAAATTAATAACTTAAATACGAATAAATTATGGGTTACATTACCGGTTGGATTGTTGTAGGTATCATTACATTAGGAATCTACAAATTATTTGAACTTTTTGTTGGTAAGAAAGAGCGTCTTACTATGATAGAAAAATTGGGAGACAAGTTAGATCCTTCCATGTTGGGGAACAGGCTTAGCCTGCCTCTTCCTGTAGGAACTCCTTTCATGTCATCTTCTCCGATTTCTTTTTCGGCCTTGAAATTTGGCTGTTTGTTGCTGGGTATGGGACTAGGGTTGTTGACTGGTTATATTATTTGTGCAACCACGGTTCCCGATTATTTCACAGAGCGTAATTGGCGCATGAGCGAGTTAACTTCATTGATTTATGGTGCAAATGTCTTGCTTTTTGGTGGTTTGGGCTTGGTAGTTGCTTTTATAGTAGAATTGAAAATTTCTCAGAAAAACAGGAAAGATCATACCCGTTGAATAATGAAAGACAATTAGAAAAAAGAAAGAGATGTGTCAAAATTTGAAGTAATTATCAAAACTATCCGAGCTTTGCAGCAAGACAATAGCAGAATTACTTTTGACACATCTCTTTATTAAAAAAGAAGTGATGACCGCTTTACATAGAATGTTGCAATCTCTGTAAAGCGGTATATTTTTTTATTTTTTCAAAGCAGCAATACTTTCTTTTAAAGAAGCTATTTTGCTTTCTGCATCAGCCTGTTTCTTGCGTTCCATATCAATAACATTGGCTGGTGCTTTGCTGACAAATTTTTCATTGCTTAATTTTTTCAATACACTTTGCAAAAAGCCTTCCTGATATTTTAAATCAGCCTCCAGTTTTGCCAGTTCTTCTTCTGTGTTGATTAAATTGCCCAATGGTATGGCATATTCAGTGGTACCTACCATAAATGAGCCGGAGCCGTCAACTTTATTCTCTACGGCTTCGATAGAAGAGAGGTTACACAATTTAGTAATAACAGGATTGAATGTAGCTACTGGATTTACACCTACTACTTGCAACTCCAAAGTTTCTTTCTGTGCAATGTTTTTCTGTAAACGAATAGTACGGATACCACCGATTACTTCTTTCACTACTTCAAATTCTTTGACGATAATCTCATTACAAGCAGTCGGAATGTTCAATTGCTGGACCATCAGGCTTTCCCCTTCTTTGCGGTCATATATATGTTGCCATAACTCTTCGGTAATGAAAGGCATGAACGGATGCAGCAACTTCAGCAAGTTATCAAAGAAGCCTAAAGTTTTTTCATAGGTCGCTTTGTCAATGGGTTGTCCGTATGCCGGCTTGATCATTTCCAGATACCAGCTTGAGAATTCGTCCCAGAATAATTTGTATACAGCCATCAGTGCTTCGCTCAAACGATATTTGCCGAATAAGTCAGCTACTTCTGCAGCTGTTTTTGCCAACATGGATTCAAACCATTCAGTGGCCAGTCTTGCATATTCGGGCTGTGCAATATCGGCAACTTCCCAACCTTTCACCAAGCGGAATGCATTCCATATTTTGTTATTGAAGTTACGTCCTTGTTCACATAACGCATCATCAAATAAAATATCGTTTCCTGCGGGAGCGGCAAGCATCATACCCATTCGCACGCCATCGGCACCATACTTGTCAATTAGTTCCAACGGGTCGGGTGAATTGCCCAAAGACTTTGACATCTTACGTCCCAGTTTGTCGCGTACGATACCAGTGAAATAAACGTTTTTGAACGGCATATCACCTTTATATTCATATCCTGCCATAATCATTCGTGCCACCCAGAAGAAAATGATATCCGGTCCTGTAACCAAGTCACTAGTAGGATAATAGTAGTTTATTTCTTCATTATTAGGATTATTGATACCGTTAAATAAAGAAATGGGCCACAGCCATGAAGAGAACCAAGTGTCCAGACAGTCATCGTCTTGACGTAAATCTTCCATTTTCAGATTGGTATTACCGGTTTTTTCTTGTGCCAACTTCAAAGCTTCTTCCGCTGTTTCGGCTACTACATAACCGCCTTCAGGCAGAAAGTATGCCGGAATGCGATGTCCCCACCAAAGCTGGCGGCTGATACACCAGTCTTTGATATTTTCCAGCCAGTTTTTGTAGGTGTTCTTGTATTTGGCAGGATAGAATTTCAGTTCATCATTCATTACAGGAGGCAATGCCATGTCTGCAAAATGTTGCATCTTCAAGAACCACTGCATGGACAGTTTCGGTTCGATGGCTACATTGGTACGTTCCGAGAAACCTACCTTATTAGTATAAGCTTCTACCTTTTCCAGCAATCCGGCAGCTTGCAAGTCTTGTTCAATCTGTTTACGTACATCAAAACGGTCCATACCTACATACAGTCCGGCAGCTTCGCTCAGTGTTCCGTTATCATTGAAGATATCAATGCTGGGCAAGTTATATTTTTCGCCAAGCATATAGTCATTCACATCATGGGCGGGTGTTACTTTCAGACATCCTGTACCAAATTCAATGTCTACGTAGTCGTCTTCGATAACCGGAATGATACGGTTTACCAGTGGTACAATTACCTTTTTGCCTTTCAGCCATTGGTTTTTCGGGTCATTGGGATTGATACACATGGCAGTATCTCCCATAATTGTTTCGGGACGAGTGGTAGCAACTACCGCATAGCGTCCTTCAGCATCACCTTCTACTTTGTAACGGAGATAATACAGTTTGCTGTGTTCTTCCTTATAAATAACTTCTTCATCACTGAGAGCTGTCAGTGCTTTTGGGTCCCAGTTTACCATGCGTACACCGCGATAGATCAAACCTTTGTTGTAAAGGTCTACGAATACTTTGATGACACTTTCGCTACGTTCTTCGTCCATGGTGAATGCTGTACGGTCCCAATCGCAGGATGCACCTAGTTTGCGCAGCTGTTTCAGGATAATACCTCCATGTTCTTCTGTCCACGCCCAGGCATGTTTCAGGAATTCGTCACGGCTAAGGTCAGTTTTCTTTATACCTTGTCCGGCCAGTTTGTTCACCACTTTGGCTTCTGTGGCAATGGAAGCATGGTCGGTTCCCGGCACCCAGCAGGCATTCTTGCCTTCCATGCGGGCACGGCGTACTAATATATCCTGAATGGTATTGTTTAGCATGTGTCCCATATGGAGTACTCCGGTTACGTTGGGTGGTGGAATGACGACTGTGTAAGGTTCACGTCCGTCGGGTTTTGAACTAAAGAGTTTGTTGTCCAGCCAATACTGATACCATTTTCCTTCCACGTCAGCGGGATTGTACTTACTTGCTAATTCCATTTTATATTTTATTTATTTAATTGATTATCGCATAATTGAGTGCAAAATTAATAAAAGTCGTTGGATTATTATGTACTTTTGCACTACAAAATGATATTAATAAACTGATTATGCATACAAGAAAAGAACAAATGGAAGCATTTGGCCGCTTCCTCGATATTTTAGACGAGTTGCGAGAGAAGTGTCCTTGGGATCGGAAACAGACGAATGAAAGTCTGCGTCCTAATACGATTGAAGAAACTTACGAACTTTGTGATGCTTTGATGAAGGATGACAAGAAGGATATCTGTAAAGAGTTGGGTGATGTGTTGTTGCATGTGGCCTTTTATGCAAAGATAGGTAGTGAAACAGGAGATTTTGATATCAAGGATGTGTGTGACTGTCTTTGTGAGAAGCTGATTTTCCGTCATCCTCATGTTTTTGGCGAAGTGAAAGCCGAGACTGCCGAGAAGGTGACTGAAAATTGGGAACAGTTGAAGATGAAGGAAAAGGATGGTAACAAAATGGTTTTGAGTGGAGTACCTTCTGCTTTACCTTCGCTAATCAAGGCATACCGCATTCAGGATAAGGCTCGTAACGTGGGATTTGATTGGGAGGAGCGTTCGCAGGTTTGGACTAAAGTAAAAGAGGAGATCGGCGAGTTTGAAGCTGAGGTGGAGAACATGGATAAGGAGAAGGCGGAAGCGGAATTCGGTGATGTAATGTTCAGTCTTATAAACGCGGCCCGCCTTTACAAGATTAATCCGGATAATGCATTGGAACTCACTAACCAGAAGTTTATCCGTCGTTTCAATTACTTAGAGGAACACACCATCAAACAGGGAAAGAACTTGAAGGATATGACTTTGGAAGAGATGGATGCTATATGGAATGAGGCTAAAAAGGAAGAAAAATAGTAGGGTTGGAATTGTTTTTTATGATGTGTGCTATTTTTGTCTTGCTTGTTTTTCTGTTTTAATCAATAAAGGGTATTGTATTTATTCTAGGTAATTTAATGTATGGTGATATCAAATTGTGTTCTATAAGAATGAGGGGCTGTCTTTTTTATGACAGCTCCCCATTCTTTATGAAATAAGTTTTATATGAATTTTATTCTACCCATTCTTTGATGGCTTGTGAAGGATCAGGATTTAAAACAGCACCTTTGTTGAATACATTTTCATAAAGACTGATAAAGATATTCATCCAGGGCGCACAGTAGCCTTCTATTGAATTAAATCGATATCCAATAGGAGCATTAGTACCCGGATAACCACGAACAACTTGTAACTCTAACCGTTTGTAATCCCAAAAGATGATCCCTTCACCCCAGAATTCAATACGTTTCTGTTCAACAACCTTCTTTTGAAACTCTTTTAGATCATTTACTTTACATGTATAGCTACCCACAGAAGTATTATAACGAAATGTGTTTACGAAATCTTCTAATTTAGAAATACCGGCTGCTAATCCTTGGCTCATTCCTATTGCTTCGGCTTCGATTAAATACATTTCCTCTATACGCATTAACGGATAGTCAACGGCAGCTCCGATTGTATAATCGTTCATTTCTCCATTTTTAGGTCGGAATTTGATACCTGTATATGGAGGCATATCAGCGAAATCATCATCGGTCAACAAAGTTCTATATTTAGTTCCGGGAGCTTTGTGTGCATCTTCAGGAGCAATCCAAGTTGTTTTTCGCCAGTCTGCATTTGGTATTTGATCGAACAATTTTTTGCCGATAAGCTTGTATCCTTGCCATTTTCGGTTACCGTAACCGAAAGTTTGTTCAGGACACATGCTTCCGGCAAAGTTGAGCCAATAGCTATGTACATCCTCGGTAGTCATGATGGATCCCCATACCCATGAATTGGTTAGTACACTGTTGAATCCGGTAGTATAGCTGTCTCCGCCAAACCATTCCTTTTCGGTCAGAGGCATTGCTCCGCTTTCGTTAATGACTTTGCGTGCGTATTCGGCTGCTTTAGTGAAACAAGTTTCTTTTGATGCAATGTTTAAATCTGTATTGTTGTTTAGGGTGTTGAGATCTTCAGGGTAAAGTTCGAAACGAGATCCCATTTCCAGCCATATACGTGCCATCAGACCATGGACAACTGGGGTACAGGGCAAGTTTTTGGTTGGGCGTTGATAATCACTCAAAAGCTCCTCAGCTGAGGCTAGGTCATCTAATATGAATTTGTATACGGCATAGAAGGGAGCACGTGGATTATTACGCCCTTCTTCTTCTGTGGTTTCAGCGGTAATAATAGGTACGGTTATGCCATATAAATTTTTACTGGCTGCTTCTGCATCTAATTTCTCTACTCCTGTTTTTTTATATTCATACATTCGGACTAAGTCCATGTATATCATGGCTCTATAAGATAGGCATATACCTTTATAATACTTGTTTTCGGGTGCATCATCTGCTTTTTCTAAAGCACTCAGTGCATTATTTACATTATTCAGAAACTTGTAGTTATAATACCAAATGGTATTGACAACATCGGCGTCACCCAAATCATTACATACTCCATAAGTATCAAAAAAGTCAAATTTGGGTTCGTGGCAGAAGAAGTCTTCGCATGCACTTTCTCTGATTAAATTATATCCACTATATCCAAAATCATGATAAAATTGTGGACCGTAACTTCTAAATGCATTAATAAATGCGACTACTGAATTTACCATTGCGCTGATAGCTTGGTCAGATTTTCCTATTTGGTCTATGGTAGCTGTGCTACTTTCTGGAAATACCTCTTCGATACAACTGTTTAAGCTTAATGCTGATGACAGACATGCAGCAATCATTAGTTTGGTAATATATTTCTTTTTCATATTCTTGATTGTTTATGTGTTGATTAGAATTGTAAACTTAGACCGGCGGAGAATGCGCGTACGGCTGAATATTCTCCGGATGAATCTTTATTTCCGTTCCATGTTACGCGTGAATCGAAACCTTTTCTTTTTGACCAATAATAAACATTGTCACAGGCCACATAAATGCGCAGATTAGTTAGATATAGACTTCTAAGTGTTTTTTTGCTGAAAGTATATCCTAATTGAATGTTTTGAATACTTATGGAAGATGCATTAGTTAGAAACCTGTCGGATGTTTTTACACTGTACAGGTCATTGAATTGCCATTGTGGAATATCACTTTGAGTATTCTCCGGGCTCCATGCTTTATAAATATCTTTGTGAACATTGTATCCTAAATGAGTTGAAGTAGGAGGTGACATTAATGCTTGGTAACCATAGTCGTATGCCTGACCTCCTATACTGTAGTTTATTTGTGCAGAGAAATCAAAACCATAAAATGAAAGAGAGGTATTGATACCACCGTATAGGTCTGGAACAGCGTCACCACATAAGTATAGATCAGCTTGAGAATAGGTGGTTGTTGTTTTCATCTCACCGGTTTGCTTATCTGTATAATACCATTGTGGTTTGCCTTCTTCGGACACACCTGCATATTTTTGAACATAGTTAGTATACATTGGAAGTCCTTCTCCGTAATAATACAGACCGTTTACATAACCGGCATGTCCATCTATAATGTCTGTTTTTTTACTTTCTGCAAGACGGCTGATCTTATTTCTATAATGTGTTGCATTAAAGCCAATATTCCATGTTACGTTTCTAGTCTTGACTGGTATATATTTTAAATCAATTTCAACACCTTTGTTATTCATGTCACCAATATTGTCATAATAGCCTGAGTACCCTAATGATAAAGGTACAGAAAAACGGTTAAGCATATCAGTTGTTCTGCGATTGAAATATTCTATGCTACCACTTAATCTGCCTTTTAATAGTTCGAATTCTATACCTAAATTTATATTTGTATTGGTTTCCCAGGTAATATTTTTATTTCCTTTTCTGGAAAAACCTAATGATAACTCATTATTGCTGTTATTGATATTGTAAGTATCTACATATAAGAAATCGTCTATTCTGTCATTACCCTGTTGACCTACAGAAAACTTTAGTTTTAATAAATCGAGCCATTTAATGTCATCCAACCATTTTTCTTTGGTAAGAATCCAGGCAGTTCCCACAGAGTAGAAATTACCCCAGCGATTATCCGGGTGAAAGCGGGAAGAGGCATCGCGCCGGTAAGAAAGTTGGAAAAAATATTTGCCGTCATAGTCGTACATACCTCGGAATAAATATCCTTCAGTATTGTATTTACTCTTATAGGATGACTCATCGTTGGTACCACTGATGGCACCGTTTAATTCTTGATTCTGAAAAAAAGAGAACATACTGTTTTTGGCTGCGTATAATTCTTCATAAACGTTATTAAAGCTTTCATGACCTGCCATCAATGAAACGTTATGTAATCCGAAGCTATGATTATAATTTAATATTTGTTGTAGGTTGAGGGTTGTTCGACGCCAATGCTGGACATTGATGCTTCCATTCAAAGAATTTGCTGTTCCATAAAAAGGATTTAAAGCATTTTTGTACCGGCTGTCACGTATCGAAGTGCCTGCATTGAATGTGAATTTGAAGTCTTTCAGGAAATTAATATCTATAAATGCGTCTCCATTCAAAGTATTTGCAGAGGTGTTATATGTATCGAGCTGACTTAATTTTATTCCGTTAGAGTTCGGGTTGATAGGACGGTTTAGAGGACCTTGGTTGGATACTCCGAAATCGTACATATCACCATTTTTATCCTGCATGATCTTACCATTTGTATCACGTAGGTAAAGTGGATATATGGGAGCTGTATTGAAAGCTTGGCTAAAACCGCCAGCAGCTGAATTCTGTATTGAATGTGTATAACTGATGTTGGCGCCAAATCTCATCCACGGTTTAGCCTGATATGTGGTTTTCAAACGACCGGTGATACGGCTATAATCAGACCCTTCTGCTATACCGTCTTCATCTAAATATCCAAAAGAAGCATAGATTTGTGCTTTATCACTTCCGCCTGAAATATTGACGTTGTATTCTTGGCGTAATGCTGTATGATATACAGCATCGACCCAATTGTCGGGAGTGAGATAATAACCGTTTACTATCCGTCCTAATTTTGCATTAGGATTAAGAAGACCGTTTTTACCAATCAGATATTCTCCTTCAGGATATGAATATACGTTGTAGGATAAACCACCGGTTTGACTGTTGGTTCCTATCATATTAGTATTTGCGCTGACATATGCTTGGTCAGGAGTTTGTCCTTGGGCATTTAAATAATAATTGTATAATGCTTTATAGTGTGCTTGATAATATTCTCCTGGATCTTTTATGTAGTCATATTCTATTTCACCACGGGTATTGGCACTCCATTTAGCGTCTACTGTGATTTTTGCATCGCCTGCTTTAGCTGATTTTGTTGTTATAATTATGACACCGTTAGCACCTCGAGCACCATAAAGAGCTGTGGATGCTGCATCTTTTAGTACAGAAATAGATTCTACATCTGCTGGATTGATGTTATTCCATCCTCCTTCGTATGGCATACCGTCTAATACGATGAGGGGATCTGTTTTTGCGCTCATTGAACTGATGCCACGTATCAGAATGCTTGGAGTTTCTCCAGGCTGCCCATTTGTCATTGTCATTTGTAGGCCTGCCACTTGTCCAGATAAACTTTCTATGACATTAGTAACCGGACGTTTAGTTATTTGTTCTGTATGAATCATTTTTGCAGATCCTGTAAAAGCTGATTTTTTTGCAGTACCATAAGCAACTACCAAAACTTCTTCCATCACTTCTGTTGTTGAAGTCATAACAATTTTCATTTCCGGCTTGATGGTTACTTCTTGGGTTTCCATTCCAATGAAAGAAACAATAATTGTTTTGTTGGTAGGTGAGATGTTTGTAAGTGTGAACTGACCATTGATGTCGGTGATTGTTCCATTGGTTGTTCCTTTTACCAATACGGAAGCTCCGATTACCGGTTCGTTGTTTTCGCTTGAGATAACGGTTCCTTTCACTGTTACCTGTGCTTGTGCATGGCTTATTCCTACGAATAAGCATACGAATAGTAGTAATAGTGTCTTTTTCATAATGTTTGTAATAGATTTGTGAGTTTATGGTTTGTACAAACCTAGGAATAAAATCTAATAAATCAAAATATTTTCGATGGTAAATGTTTAAAAATAAAAGTATATTCTAATCAATGTAATAAAAACTTAAACAAGCAAGAAAATTAACTTGTTTTTATAAAAGAAACATCTTAATCATTTTGTCGTTCCTCTGAACTTTTTAAATACAAAAATCCCCAAATCTAAGTTGATTGATAGATTTGGGGAAAAAGTTGGAAATATCTCTTGTTGCTTTTATTTTTTTTGAGATTGGTGCATAATTTTTAAGATATCACGGTGGAATTTAATCTCTGCACGTTGTAACTTATATATTTTCTTGGGAGATAAGATTTTTTTAAAGCGCTGTAGATATTCCAAATCCAATTTATCGGCTTCAATCCTTGCTTTGACAATACCTTCTATAATTTGTTCGTATTCGGCATCGGTTGTTTTAGGATTTTTGCCTTTGCGTGCTTGCTCCCATGCTTTATCATTTACTGTTTTTTTACGGTCTTGTAATTCGAAGTAGATAGGGAAGAATTTAGTGGCCTCTTCTTGCGTTATTTCTGCTTTTTGCGTGAGATATGCTTCTTGTCTAGCTCTGAATTCTTCTTTGGTGAAACCAGGTTTCTTTTTGTCTTGCGCCTGTAGCGAAATGCTTATATATAAAGTGATAAGCAAGGTTGCCAGTCTTTGTATCATGTGGTTATTATTTAATTATACATATCTGAATTTGCATCTGTCAAGTATTGATAGAGCGTATAATCATCCATCATGGAATGATCTAAAATCGTTTCAATATATTCGTCTGAGAATTGTTCAGTTTCCGCTGCTGTAAAAATAGGAGTGTCTTGTTTAGGGGGACCTACAACAACTCTGACGCTGAACATCAATCCACAAAACATAGCTGCCATATATATCCAAGGCTTGATACGTTGCCAAGTAGTTATTGTTTCTTGCGGAGTAGAAGTTTGTTCCTTCTCCGGCAATTTATTCATCAACTCTTTTGAGAAGTTGTCGAAATAACCTTCGGGTACCATGAATGGATTTTTTGTCCCGCATTTTTTTAATAGTTCATCTTCTTCCTTCATAGTGGTTCTCCTTTCTTTGTTAGATACATTTCTTTTAAAAAGGTTTAAAGGCATTCTTTTAAAAAGTTCTCTATTTTTTTCACTGCATGGTGGTAGGAGGCTTTCAGTGCCCCTATACTTGTTCCTAATATTTCAGACATGTCTTCATATTTCATTTCTTGAAAATATTTTAAATTGAATACTATACGCTGTTTTTCAGGAAGCGTCAGTAATGCTTTTTGAAATAATATTTGAGTTTCATCTCCATTAAAATATGTATCACTTTCCAGTTTGTTCACCATATCTGCATCAGCGTCGTCTATGGATAATTGGTTGGTGACACGTTGTTTATTTAAAAAGGTTAAGCATTCATTCAAAGCTATGCGGTAAAGCCAGGTCGACATTTTGGCTTCGGCACGAAAATACTCTAGATTAGTCCATGCTTTGATAAATGTATTCTGTAACAGATCATTGGCATCTTCATGAGAAAGTACCATCCGGCGTATCTGCCAATATAGCTGTTCGCTGTATTCGTTGACAATACATTCGAAGGCTTCTTTTTGTCGTGCCGGGTCCTGTAATAACGCTATTATTTCTTTCTCATTATAAGTGTTCATGTTCCTATTTTTAAATTAGATATCCGGTTTATGTTATGGTTTAATGGATTCTATTGAAATTTTTAATGTTTCCCGTGCAAGTAGAGTGTTAGGAAAAATATCCGATGCTTCCTGTAACAATATGCTTTCATCTTCGTAGCGGGCTGAAAAATGTCCTATAAGAAGTTGTTTTACTTTTGCGGTACGGGCGATTTCTCCAGCTTGCGAAGCAGTTGTGTGAAAGGTTTCTTTCGCACGGGCTTGTTCGCTTTGTGCAAAGGTGGCTTCATGAAATAACAGGTCCACTCCGTATATTTGTTCTATGATACGTGGCAAATAAATAGTATCTGAACAATAGGCATATCGGCGGGGAAGGGCAGAAGGGATAGTCAATTTGTTGTTTGGTACTATTTTTCCGTCCGGTAATGTGTAATCGGCGCCATTCTTTATCCGGTTGAGTTCGTATACGGGGATTTCATAAAAGTCAATCATGTCGCGACGAATATGGGCGGGGGTCTGTTTCTCTGAAAAGAGGAATCCGCATGTTGGTATCCGATGACGTAAGGGAATTGTTTCTATGGTTAGTGAACGGTCATCATAAATTATTTCAGCTTTGCCCGGATCAAAAGTTTGGAAAACGACTTTGTAACTCATACCTTTGCAAAAAAAGTCGAGTTGCGGAGTAAGAAGACGTTCTAATTCTGCGTGACAGTGAATATAGAGTGTGGCTGTCCTTCCCAGCATACCGAAAGTTGATATCAGTCCCATTAGTCCGAAACAATGATCACCGTGCAAATGTGAAATGAATATATGGTTTAGCCGGGTGAATTTCAGTTTTGATTTGCGTAATTGCATCTGTGCTCCTTCGCCACAGTCTATCATAAATAGTTTTTCACGGATATTTACGACTTGTGATGTCGCAAAATGCCGTGTGGTCGGCAATGCTGACCCGCATCCTAATATATGTACTTCAAATTTCTCCATCGTTACAAAGATACTATCTTTTTTGAATGGAAAATAAAAAATGCCGTAAAAACGGCATTATAGGATTGAACTATTTCTTAAGTTTTATTTTCACGGCATTCATGCCACGTGACCCTTTTTCTAGTTCAAAAGTCACGATGTTATTTTCTATGATATTGTCTATCAGTCCACTAATATGAAAGAAGTATTTCTCTGCATTCTTCAAATCTTTTACAAATCCATATCCTTTGGATACATTGAAGTGTTCTATTCTTCCTTCATGTACTAGTTCTATCGGTTCTTCAGTTCTACGAGGAGTTGAAACTTCAATGGTGGACATATCCACTTCTTGTGGTTTATTATTAGGAGTGGGAGGAGTATCGGTTATCATACCGTTCTCGTCTACATAGGCAATCATATCTTCAAAGGAAGATGTGCCGTTACTTTTTCTTTCTTCTTTTTTTTGCTGTTTTGCTAAACGCTTTTCTTGTTTTTTCTTTTCTAGATCTCGTTTGGTAAATGAAATAGGTTTCGCCATTTGATTCTTTTTAAATTAGTAATATACAGTTCGGCCTGCTACGGGGAAGTGTATGGAATTAATAGTGAGGTAATAAGAAAACGGGGGAGAAGTCGTTATGAAATACTAACTCGAAATTTTATTACTCTATAAAGATACGGTTTTATTACGGATATCCCATAGAATATTTTCCTTTTTAAGAAATAATGGCATAAAAAAAGGATGCATTTTAATAAATGCATCCTTTTGGCTTATCTTAAAGTAAACTGATTACTTCTTTTTGTTTTCCAACTGTTCTTTCAAAGCAGCCAAAGCATCGATATCGCCTAAAGTGGTAGAGGCTGCCTGATTTTGGATAGCAGGAGCTTCTTCTCTCTTAGTTGTTTTCTTTGCATTAGAAGCTGCTTTCTTTTCAGCTCTTTCTTCTGCCTTGGCAGCATCTTCGAAAATGCGGCTGTGAGACAGGATGATTCTCTTGGCATCCTTGTTGAATTCAATTACTTTGAATGACAGTTTTTCATCCAATTGGGCTTGAGAGCCATCTTCTTTTACCAAGTGTTTCGGAGTTGCAAAACCTTCTACACCATAAGGAAGAGCTACAACAGCACCCTTATCCAACATTTCGATGATAGTACCTTCGTGTACAGAACCTACAGTAAATACAGTTTCGAATACATCCCAAGGATTTTCTTCCAACTGTTTGTGACCAAGGCTCAAGCGACGGTTTTCTTTGTCGATTTCCAATACCTGAACTTCGATGTCTGCACCGATCTGAGTGAATTCAGAAGGATGTTTTACTTTCTTAGTCCAAGACAAGTCAGAGATGTGGATCAATCCGTCTACACCTTCTTCGATTTCTACGAATACACCGAAGTTAGTGAAGTTACGAACTTTTGCAGTGTGCTTGGAACCTACAGGATACTTTTCTTCGATAGTTTCCCATGGATCTTGTTTCAGCTGTTTGATACCCAAAGACATCTTACGTTCGTCACGGTCAAGTGTCAGGATAACAGCTTCTACTTCGTCACCTACCTTCATGAAGTCCTGAGCAGAACGCAAGTGCTGTGACCAAGACATTTCAGATACGTGGATCAAACCTTCTACGCCCGGAGCGATTTCGATGAATGCACCGTAGTCAGCCATAACGACTACTTTACCTTTCACCTTGTCACCTACCTGCAGGTTAGCATCCAAAGCATCCCATGGGTGCGGAGTCAGTTGTTTCAAACCAAGAGCGATACGTTTCTTTTCGTCATCGAAGTCAAGGATAACAACGTTCAACTTCTGGTCGAGTTCTACAACTTCTTTCGGATCGCTTACACGGCCCCAAGACAGGTCAGTGATGTGAATCAAACCGTCTACGCCGCCAAGGTCGATGAATACACCGTATGATGTGATATTTTTAACAGTACCTTCCAGTACTTGTCCTTTTTCAAGTTTACCGATGATTTCTTTCTTCTGCTGTTCAAGTTCAGCTTCGATAAGAGCTTTGTGAGAAACAACAACGTTTTTGAATTCCTGGTTGATTTTAACCACTTTGAATTCCATTGTCTTACCTACAAATACATCGTAGTCGCGGATAGGTTTCACATCAATTTGAGACCCCGGCAAGAATGCTTCGATACCGAATACGTCCACAATCATACCACCCTTAGTGCGGCACTTGATGTAACCCTTAATAATTTCTTCATTTTCAAGAGCAGCGTTTACGCGGTCCCAAGAACGAGTAGCACGTGCTTTTTTGTGTGACAGAATTAACTGTCCTTTTTTGTCTTCCTGATTTTCAATGTATACTTCTACAGTATCACCTATTTTCAAATCTGGATTGTAACGGAATTCATTTAAAGGAATGATACCGTCTGATTTGTAGCCGATATTGACAACTACTTCGCGTTTGTTCATTGCAATAACAGTACCGTCTACAACCTCGCGGTCGTTTACTTTGTTCAGCGTACCGTCATAAGCTTTTTCAAGATCTTCGTGGCTCATGCTGGTTACAGCTTCGCCGTTTTCATAAGCATCCCAGTTGAAATCTTCAACAGGAGTGATGTTTTTTAAATTTTCCATTAATAAAATTGTTAAAATTCTCAGTTAATTACGTTAGACATTATATTGTTTATCTAATTTCGGGCGCAAAGATACAACAAAATACTGAAACACAAACAAGTTTACTGAAATTTCTTGCTGATTAAAATTTAAATGGGATGTAATCGTTGTTTTTAATTTATGTTTGTACATTTGTAGAAATTTAACCTATTAAAATATGGTAGCGTTCATTTTAGTTTGTTTGGTTCTACTTTTAGGTCTTTTATGGGGATGGGAGATAAGAAAGAGGAAAAGTTGGGAACAGGAGTTCGTTAAGAAGAAAAATGGGGTGTGTTTGGTGAAAAAAAAAATCGGATACCATATTGTATAATGTGGATGCATATATAATTTTGGTTGATCGGAATTTTTTGGTTGAAAAGACCAATTACTATAATTTGAATAATACTTCTGAAAGATAAGCGGAAAGTAATGTCCAGAGGCTTTAACGGTTATTTGTCCAAGCCTCTGAACAAAGAAGCTTTGTTTGATATGCTCCGCCAAATGGGAATTTAATCTTCCAAAGAGTAATCAATGGTGGTTACAACGCGGATGCGTTTGATGTAAGGAGTGTTGGCGTCACGATCCTCAATGCTGAATTGTCCCTGATAGGCTCTTTTTATCTTACCAAGTTCGCTGTCCGAGTCCTTGGCGAATTTAACGGCTGCCGCCCGTGCGTTTTTAGTTGCTTCCTCTATCATTTGAGGCTTGATGTCGTTTAAACCGGTGTAGTCATATTGCACATTGTAACGATAATCTCCACCCGTAATAGCGATACCTTGCTTTAAGAGTTCGCTTTGTTCGCTGATCATCTTTCTCACCAGATCTACTTTAGTTGAAGTAACCGTGATGACAGAGGTCACATTATAGCGGAAGGGAACTGAATTATTATTATAACGTTCGGCTTGCATGTCTATAATTTCCGGTGCATTGATACTGATTTCGTTTTCAGTGATTCCTTTCTGTTTCAAAAAACCGACAATTGCTTGGTTAGTTGCATTTATTTTGTTATATAAGGTCGGGAGGTCATTTCCCAGGTCTTTATACATCAAAGGCCAAGTTACTTTATTAGCCGGCACCTCCATTTCTGCCAGACCTTTCACATTCACTACTCTGTCTTTACCAGAGAAAGTATCCAATCCCTGTTTGATAAAATACCCCATCACCAACATGCCTATAGCAAGGATGATGGCTTCCAGTTTCCAACTTTTCATACTTCAGTTGTTTTTAGTGATACAATTATTTGTTTTGTAAGCGTCCAATGCCTTTTTAACAGAACCCTGTTCTTGCAGGAATTGTTTTGCTTCTGCTTTATTAATATGTAATTCGTCAATCAGCATTTGCACTCCTCGGTCTATTAGTTTTCGATTGCTGAGTTGCATGTTTACCATCCGGTTTCCTTTTACTCTGCCCAGTTTTATCATGACGGTGGTACTTATCATATTCAGTATCATTTTTTGCCCTGTGCCGCTCTTCATGCGCGAGCTGCCTGTGATAAATTCCGGACCTACTATCATTTCGATGGGTATATCTGCCACACTCGAGAGTGGAGAGCCCGGATTGCTGCTGATGCTTGCTGTTAATATTCCGTGTTCTCTTGCTTTTTGCAGTGCTCCTATTACATAAGGAGTTGTTCCCGATGCCGCTATGCCTATCAGAATGTCTTTATTTGTGATGTGATGGTCTTGCAGTTCCATCCAGCCTTTTTGACTATCATCTTCAGCATTTTCTACGGGACGTCTCAAAGCCTGTTCGCCACCGGCTATAATACCTATGACACAGGTATCAGGCATACCGAAAGTGGGTGGAATTTCAGAAGCGTCCAATACTCCTAGGCGTCCACTGGTTCCGGCTCCCAAATAGAATATGCGTCCTCCTTGATGCATACGTTCTACTATTTCATTTACTAGTTTTTCAATTTGTGGTATGCAGGCATGAACGGCTGAGGCTACTTTCCGGTCTTCTTCGTTGATACCTTCCAGTAACTCTCTGACGGATTTTTGTTCCAAATCCTCATATATGGACGGTTGTTCGGTTATTTTTATAAAATTCATACTTCGAAATGATAATCCTTTAATCCTTCCAGTGGACTTTTTAAAACTTTTCCGATGGACACATTCAGTCTTAGAGCTGCTTCTTTTACTTCTTCTTGAAAGAAAAATGCAATAGAACCTGTGAAATGTACAAGAATATCATGATATTCGTATTGCATAACATTACGGGTGAAGAAATCAGTGAAGCAGGAAATTAATAGATTCCGTATCTCTGGTCTGTGCTTGTGGGCGAAAAGAAAAGGAGTCAGACCCGCCAGAAAGCGGTTGGCTAAAGGCTGTCGGTATACTTTATCTAAAATCAGTGCCGGGGTCAAATCGTATTCTTTAAGGAAATCTTGGCAAAGGTCATCGGGAAGTTGGTGTTTCAGTAAATCACCTACCAGACGTTTCCCTAATACGGCTCCGCTACCTTCATCTCCTAAAATATACCCTAACGGAGAAATATTAGCTGTTATTTTTTCCCCGTCATAAAAGCAAGAGTTGGATCCGGTTCCTAAAATACATGCAATTCCTGCCGTTTTACCACATAGGGCGTGGGCGGCACCTAACAAGTCACTTTCGACAAGGATATTCGCTTTGGGGAAGTTCTGCGCCAAAGCTGTTTTCACTATATTCGTCTTTTCGGGAATACATCCTGCACCATAGAAATAAATAGTTGTAAATTCAGTGGTGTCTCCCAACTGGGGAATTAGTGTGGAGGCAATCACTTCTTTTATTTCATCAACTGATTGGTGGAAGGGGTTGATACCTCCTGTTCGAACTGTCCTGCTGTTTGTCTTGGTGTTACCCAGACACCAGTCTGTTTTGGTGGAACCACTGTCTGCTATTACTATCATATCGGATAATAAGATGATTGTTAGTCTTACAAAAATAGTATAAATTTATCCGATATCCATTGTTTTCCGTATTTATTTGTCGGGCTCTTATATTATTTTAGTAACTCTGTTCCTATTACTTATAAGTTAGTGCTTTTTCATATAAACAGACTTTTTTAATAATTGAGCCACAGCTTCATTGCAGCTATCTTTTCTCTGCTTACAGTAATTTTATCTTTAAATGGCGGTTTTACCTGTACTATTATTTTTCCTAAAAAATAGTTTTCTATTTTCTGTATGGCATGTACACTGACCAATGTTTGCCGGTTGGTGCGGAAAAAAATATCGGGGTTTAGTTGTTCGGACAGTTTGTCGAGCGATAAATCTATGATATGCTCTTTTCCTTCTTTTGTGACGGCAAAGGTAATTTTGTTTTCAGAATAGAAATAAGCTATATCTTCTACTTGCAAGGTATACAGCTTTTCGTCTCTTGATATCAGGAAGCGGGTACGGTATTTTTTTTCCGGATTACTTATATTTTTCAGTAGGTTCAGTAATTCATTGGATGAGTTCGATAGGGTGGTATTGCCATATCTGGCAGTTAATCTTTCAAACTTTTCGATGGCTTCGGCCAATCTTTCCCTGTTTATTGGTTTCAGCAGATAGTCTATGCTGTTTACAGTAAAAGCACGTATGGCATATTCGTCGTAAGCGGTGGTAAAAATAATCATACTTTCGGGTTGGGCCTGTTCTATGAAAGCGAAAGAAATGCCATCGGTCAGTTGGATATCCAGAAAGATTATATCCGGGTGTGGATGCTCCTGAAACCATTTTACAGATCCCTCTATGCTGCCGGGCAATACAACTATATCCCAGTCTGGCCTTAATCCTGACAACATTTTATGTAGCAGGCGTCCTGCAGGAATTTCATCTTCTATAATAGCGGCTTTTATCTTATTCATTCAGTAAAGGTATTTTTACGGTGAAATATTCAGAATCGTCAATAATTGTGATATGCAAGTTGCAAATCAGCAGATAGCGGGCAGATAAGTTCTTCAGTCCCATTCCTGATTTTGCAACATCCTTTTTTAATTTGATCTTGTTTCTTACGGAAAGAGTTTGATCTTTGTCAGAATAATCCAAATGGATGACCATTGGATTTTCCATATTGATGATGTTATGTTTTATCACGTTTTCGATAAGTAACTGTAGGGTTAATGAAGGGATTTTCTTGTTCAATAACGTGGGGGTCATTTTGTTTTCCAGTTGAATGCATTTTCCCAGACGCACTTGATGCAGATAGATATATGAATCCAGAAATTCCAGTTCATCACGTAAAGTGACAAGTCCTTGTTCCTGACTTTTTAGGATATAACGGTAAACATCTGATAGCTTTTGTGTAAAAACTACTGCGTTTTCCGGATTATATTCTATTTCGGATATTAAAGTATTCAAACTATTGAACAGGAAATGTGGATTTAATTGATTTTGTAAAGCCGTGTATTGCGCTTTGATGGAACTTTCTTCCAGCTTGGTTGTTTTTTCATGCAGAATAACCAGCTGCCTGTAAAAAGCGCTCGTGATACTTAAACTCACAATCACAATTTCTACCAACCATATAATCATGATCAAGCGCAGACCCGGACTGCTCAGTACAAATGGGAAAGGCAGTTCCAGCAATACTTTACAGATGGTCAGAGTAGCGTAATTCATGAAGAAAAGAATAGCTGCAATCAAAATGCAGTTGATAATCAGCTTGTTTCTCTTCTTGATAAAGAATAGAGAGCTTTTTTTCAGCCACCGGTTGATGACTATCAGACTGAAGCCTACCAGATTGAATATGAACACCACAGAAATAAATCCCAGAGAGGAGATTAATATTTTCTGATGTTGAGGCGTAAGGTCGGTATATAGTACCAGCGAAAGGTATGAGAAACATGCCAGCCCTGAAAACAGGAAAAAGTTGAAGAATTGATTGTATTTATTTTGCATAGCCATTCCGCTGTTGAAAATGATTTGGGTTATTTTACAAAAATATGAAAAAAAGAGGAAATTCAGAAAAGAATAGAATACTTTCCAAATCTCCTCTTTTATGAGCAAACGCTTAGTATGGATTAAAAACAAACTCCTACACGTACACCCATGCTATTCCTTCCATCTTCAGAATAAGTCAGGATATCGGTTTTATTGGTTGCGTAGCTATAATATACGGCTACATGAAATCCCAGACGTTGATAAGGCACCGGATGAATATCCATTCCCAGTTCGGGTGAAACATAGAATCCCCACGGGCGTTCATACCATTGTACCAGATTGTTGTAAATGGAGTTTTGGGAATACATGGCACCCGATTTGACTCCGAAGTAAGGTTTTACATACCTGTTATCCGGTAACTTGTAGGATACAGATATTCCGAAGGGTAGTTGGAACGCTGATTGTTGCTGGTCTGTTGTCAATGAAGCCGTTGGGGTGAGGGGGATGGTCCGGCGGTCCACATATCGGTGATTGGTATGAAAATTAAGGAAAGCTCCTATAGCCCAATAGGGCGTCAGATCATATTTTCCTTCAAAGTTCATTCCCCACCCGCTGAATTTATCGGCAAAGTTGCTGTTCAACGGCACATTCATCTGCCAGTCTACGTTAAAATGTATATTTTCCCAGGTCTGTGCTTTACTTGTGAAACAAAAGAGAACTAGTAACATTCCGATGAGGATACGTTTGGGAACTCTGTGTTTTAATATTTTCGTTTTCATGATTTTCCGGTTTTATTGTTTGTTTGACAGATAAGGAGATTGTGCAAATGCCTGATTGACGGCATTTAATGTCAACTGCATATTGAAATGGGAGTTTCCGTATAGCAGTCCTGACGCATAGGCATGCCAGATGACAGGCAGTTTGTTCTGGTTGGACTTATCGGCAGGTTGTCTTAAATCAACCATCTCCATAATCAGGGTTCCTGTGTCATAGCTGTAAGTTACCGGATAAGGATAATACCATCCTCCTCCCCAGTAGGGCCCCCAGAATCCGGCATCCCACCAGCCGCCATACCATCCTCCTGTGGTCATTTGTATTCTTTGTTGGGCGTATGACAACTGAATGCCTACATTGGCTTTTTCTTTATCTTCCGTCCGTACATAGCCTTTCTGTTCCATTTCATGGGCCACTGCACTGATAATGTTTTGGGCATTTTCATCTTTCCAATAATTGGCTTTCAGGCTGTTGTCCGGAACCAGAATGCTATCTGGCAGGTAATAGGTGGAAAACTCATTGAAATGTACACTGTTGTCATAATCAGTGTAAACGCTGTAGTCACTATCCAGTTTATTCATATCCGGATCTTTCTCGCACGAGGTAACTATCATGGCAAGCATGAATAGTGGAAATAGTAGCTTCTTCATATTCCTATAATTTTAGTTAAGTAGTTTATAGTGAGCGTCCTTTAAACACATTGGCTTTCTTTAGTGGCAATATTTGACCGGATAAAGTCATGTGGCTGGAATTAAAGTTCGGAAGAATATCTACAGTCGCATTGTTGCTTCCATAAGGTATGTCAATGTTTACTTGGGCTGAGATTCCGATTCCCATCACGTTCATACTGACATGAATATTACCTTTTTTGTCGGTTTTTACTTTATAGTTCGAAGCATTACCGTCTACGGTAATACCTCCTAGTCCGTTCGGACCGCTGAAAGGTACATTGAATGCTACTTGCACCACGGCCTTGTCACCGTCCAGTCCTACAAAGTTGGTGTTGGATGAAACGAAAGCGGAGGTTCCGTATTTAAAGTAAACTCTGTCCGCTTCCAGTACAAAGGTTTGGTTGTCTATTGCCTCTTTGGCTTCCTGAAATAACATTTTGTCCAAAGCTTCCTGAGCCGCTTTTTTTTCCTGACGTGTCATTTCCTTTTCTGTTGTTTGTGCCTGTGAGTATTCTACGCAGGTAAACAAGGTTACTAATGTTAATATTACAACTTTTCTCATAATACCTACTTTTTTATTTTATGTTGTTTTCCTATTGAAATCCGGTATAAATATAATAAGCTTTGTCATAAACAGGTAGTAATTTATTACTGAAACGGAAAAACCGGTTGCTGAAGTGTGTTTTGGAGGAGCTGAAATTAAAGGTGTGAAGAGGAATGAATGAGAAAAGAACAGCCCTGGAAATCTGCTTTAACAAAATTTCCGGGGCTTATTTTCTATGAACTATAAAGAAGTGATTAGAAAGACCTTCCTTTAAATATATTTGACTTGTCAAGCGGTAGTATTTCACCGGATAAAGTCAGACGGTTGGAATTGAAGTTGGGGCGTATATCTACGGTGGCATTGTTGCTTCCATAAGGTAATGTTATACTTACCTGAGCAGATATACCTACACCCATTACGCTCATTGTCAGATATATGCTTCCTTTCTTGTCGGTTTTGATCTTGTAACCGGAAACATTGCCGTCTACAGTGACACCTCCTAATCCGTTAGGACCGCTGGCAGGAATGTTGAATGCTACCTGCACGGATGATTTATCACCGTCTACCATTACAAAATTGGTATTAGAAGAAACAAAGGCATTTCTTCCTCTTTTAAATATAACCCGGTCAGCTTCCAGTGTGAACGCTTTATTTTCTATAGCTTGTCTGGCTTCTTCGAACAAGGCTTGTTCCATAGCTTTTTGCGCCTCTTTCTTTTCCTGACGAGTCATTTTTTTTGTTGTTTGTGCTTGTGAGTAGCCTACGCAGCAAAACAAGGTGACGAATACTAATAAAATAATCTTTTTCATATATGTATCTTTTATGTTATTGTTTGGATATGAAACAAATATAATAATTATTTTGTTGAAAGGACTTTATCTTATTTTTAATTAAAAGCTTCTATGACTTTATATTTTGTACAATGTGTCAAAAAGGGGGAGGACAGTATGGCGAATCCTGGCGCAAAATCCAATGGAACTTGGTGCAAGATTGGGTAAACCTTGTAACAAGATATTGCGGAACTTGATACACATAAGTACGTGTTGGCTTATGCTTGCGTATATGTAGCCCGATGCCAGCGTATGTTGCAAGCTTACGTTACTGATGTTGTTGAATATGTCTTCATGTTTTTAGAAAACATCAGCACCTTTTTAAAAAAGGTCAGCATGTTTTAAAAAAAGGTCAGCATGTTTCAGCGTACATGCCTATCATGTTCAGCGTACATTACTCCCTCACTAAGCCGATATTCTTCCTTCTCCATTTATCCTTTCATCTTATTAAAAACACACAGTCAATCAAGCGGTTAAAACTGGAACCGCTTCCCCTCACTCCCGTTTCAACGGTAAGCGTCTCCGCGATTCTATCTTGTCGCCCTTTTTTCATTCTTATATTTTTGCCATGTATAAAAATGAAGCATTATGGATTTAGCAGAAAAGGAGGATGAAAGGACAATGACGGGATGTTCCTTCATCACCGGAACACCCACCGGCAGGGCGTTTTGACGGTAAATGAAAGGAGGAGGGAAAAACGAATTAAAACAAATGCTGAAGTGCGGAGCCTATAATTTCAGAATTTCTAACGGAACCCTTCCCAACTGTGCCGCTATATTTGAGAATGAACTCTGAAAAGAACCATAGATTTTTTGTGTGCGGGCCAGCGTGTACATATCTGCGACACCCTCCCTGATTCCTTCCAGAGAGCCATAATCCGCCTGTCTTTCCGAGGACAGGCTGAAATAAAGGTCGGATCAACCTTTCTTCTTGCCGAACTCCGGATCAATTTTTAGCAGAGCCGTTACTCCGAAGGTGATAACGCAGCATATCATAATCCAGATAAAGAAATGGTTGTATCCCATCTGCTCCTGAAGCCAGCCGGCAGCCATTCCCGGAATCATCATGCCTAATGCCATAAATGCGGTACAAATGGCATAATGTGCTGTTTTATGTTCTCCGTCTGCAAAATAAATAAGGTAGAGCATATAGGCTGTGAAACCGAATCCGTAACCGAATTGCTCTATAAAGATGCAAATATTGATGAGATATAGAGAATCAGGCTGGATATAGCTGAGATAAACATAGACTAAATCGGGTAAGGAAATGGCCCATACCATCGGCCAGAGCCATTGTTTCAAACCGTTACGGGCTACGGCTATTCCTCCTAAAATACCTCCTAGGGTAAGTCCGATGATGCCGACAGTGCCTTGTACGAAACCTATTTCTTCGGTTGTCAGCCCCAAACCACCTTTTTCAACGGGGTCTATAAGGAAAGGAATGCACATTTTTGCCAGTTGAGCTTCGGGCAAACGGTAGAGTAACATGAAAAGAATGGCAATGCCTGCCTGCTTTTTTTGAAAGAAACTGGCAAAAGTACCAAAGAACTTTTTGAGCAGATTGGAAGCGGAAACTTCTTTGGAGGTATGATCTGAATCCGGACAGGGAAGAACAAACTTATGATAAATCCATATTCCAAGGAAAAGTCCGGCCAATACAAAAAAGGTGATGGACCAAGCGTATGGTATATTATCTGTCATTATTTCCAGTCTTCCTGCAAGCATGATAAGTAATCCTTGTCCCGCAATGGTTGCAATACGGTAGAAGGTACTGCGGATTCCTACAAACAGGGCTTGCCGATGCGAGTCCAGTGCCAGCATGTAAAAGCCGTCGGCAGCAATGTCGTGTGTGGCGGAGCTGAATGCCAGTAACCAGAAAACGGCCAAAGTGAGTTGGAAAAAATGCTCTGTGGGGATGGTGAAGGCTATGCCCGCCAGTCCTGCGCCGATTAAAAGTTGCATGGTGATAATCCACCAGCGTTTCGTCTTGATAAGATCAATGAAAGGGCTCCATAGAGGCTTGATAACCCAAGGCAGGTTGAGCCAGCCGGTATAAAAAGCTAACTCGGTATTGCTGATGCCTAATCTTTTATACATTATGACCGAAATGGTCATTACTGCCACATAGGGCAGCCCTTGTGCAAAGTATAGAGTGGGTATCCATGCCCATGGCGAGGTATGCTTGTTTTTCATGGTTCCTTTCATTTTAAAGAGTCCGAATGGAATCCCCGCCCATGTGGGCGGGGCCTGTTAATAAAAACGGCGGATATCCGCACCTTTATAGTAATGCAATAGAATTTCATCGTAGGTATATCCCCGTTCTCCCATTACGGCAGCCCCGATTTGGCAGAGCCCTACTCCATGTCCCCAGCCGGCGCCGGTCAGCAGAAACCATTCGGGAACGCCGTTTTTCAGTTCTCCCTTATCTATTACAAAGGCTGAGCTGAACAGGTGGGAAGAAGATAGAGTGCGGCGTATTTCCAGTTCCTTTCCGATAGTCAATGTTTTTAGCGAACCTACAATTTTCAGTTTGCAGATACGTCCGGATTTGCCGCGTTGGATAGGAATCAGGTCGATGATGTCCCCATAATCCGATTTTGTATTTTGACGGATCAGTTCGGATAATTCTGCCTGGGAATAACGTACTTTCCAACGATAGAAATCTGTAGTTTCCTGATCGTAGTTGTTCAGAATTTGTGAAATGACTTTTTTATCGTGGGTATCACAGAACGAAACAGGAGAAGTACGTATCCAACGCTCTGCCTCTTCTTCTTTGGTCAGATCGGGTAACGGGCGGTTTTCTTCTTCTTCCGCATCACGGATTGTAGACAAGTAGGGATAATTCTTGTCTTCCCAGCAGTATCCGAATTCCTCGCTTGCTCCTCCGCAGCATTTGGAGAAACGGGCATCGCAAATGCCGCGTTCATACATCAGCAATTGTCCGCGGGTGGCTCTTACTGCTTCGGTCACGGCGGCACTGGATGCTTTGGTTATTCCTTGGTAGCGTTGGCAATGGTCATCGGCGCAAACATCGAATATGGTATGATCTTCGCGGTCGTACCAGCGGATGTATTCGGTATCGGTTTTGATAAAGGAGAAAAAGCCTTCGTTTTTGTCACTCAAGGCCTTGCGTTTCTCTATTTGGGCAAACAGCCAGCTGCGTGATACCACGGCATGGGCTTTCAGAAACTCCAAAGAGGAAGTGGCGTTCATCTCCGAGGAGATGACGCTTATCAGATAGTCTTCGGCGGGAAGAATATTGATAGCGGTGATTTTGCCTTCGTCCACCACTAGTTTCAGTGTTCCCATAAAACTTTGGGTTTCTTGCCGTTCCCAGTGGAAATTAATTCCGATGGTTACGTCATATAATGAAAACGAGGCATGTTCGTCTTGTGGAGTGAAGGTCAGTTCGCGGTAAAGATTACCATTCCACAGAATACCTCCTTCGCTGAAGGCTACTTGTTGTTCACCACAGACTGTTTCTCCTTTAGCGAAAAAATTGCCGTTCAGTGAAAAATGAATTTCTTGTGCATTTACTATTCCTACGCTTATTTCGGGTTCTTTCATTGTTATTCGTCTTGTTTTTGGGCTTGCTGTAATTCCTTCATCTCTTCGTGTTCTCTCTATCTTTTTGCTTTCTCGTCAAAATAACGTCCGGGTATCTTCTCGGCTTCTTCTACTGTTATTCCCACTTCTTTTATGATGGATGCCACTTTTTCTTCTGTTATTTTGTCGAAATCTTCCTGACGGGTGGTGACGATTACGCCAGCCATGTCCAAAGCTCCCGGACTGATGAGCATCTGTTCGCTGCCTTCTGCAAAGTAGCAGTCGGGACGGTGCTTGCTGCGGGGAAAAACCACCGTATAGTATAGATGGCCTTCCTTCCATAACAGCAGGTTGAACTTCGCTTCTTGTCCGTCTTCATCCGGTGGGAAAGCGGCGAGGGCACTGTATAACAGGGAGTCGTCATAATGCGTGTTGCTTGAGAGGATTACCAAAGGACAGGGATAGTCCTTGGTGTTGAGGTAAATTCGGCTACATTCTAGTGGATAATCTTCCTCTTCTTCTAGGTAGGGAAAATACATGCTGCGTATATCGATTGTCTGTGCGTGGGTTATCAGCTGTTGTACGTTCGGGATGATGGGAACATCAGTTTTTCTGACTCCTTGAAGATGGAGATGGTCCGGTGCAGAGGCTCCGCAATGTGCTCCATTATAGAATAGGGCGTAGTCCGGATATTTCTGTACGAATGCACGGACGTCATCGTAACTGAAAATATTCTCATCCATGAGTTGGGGGATGTGATCTTTATGGGCGATAGTGAGGTGATCCGGCAATATGGGATAAGGGTTAACGCATATTCTGTTTGCAGTGATGGTTTCCAGTGCTTTCTGCTCCTTAGGCTGGTTTTCCTTGCACAGGAAACAGGGGCGTGCTTGGATGCTGTCCTTATCCACTTTGGCGGTAGTCGAAACCGCACGCTGTGCATTGCACTGTACCACAAACGTGTAGCCGTTTATGGACAGTTCCTTGGTCTGTATAGTCTGTAATGCCTCGTGGTTGTGGTGTGCCAGTGGCCAGCACGCCAGTTGGCTGTCTATAAATTGCTTGATTTCATTCCGGTTCTTCAGCTCTTCTGTATATTTTTTGCGGATTCCCAGTTCACGGGTGCGCAGGCTGTCTTTGTAGTGATTGTTGGCATTGGTCTGCTCTATGCTCAGGGCGGCATCCGAGTTCCCTTCCCAGCGGCGGCACAGATAGAGTACATCATAGATTCTTCCTATCTTATATTGGCGCGAGAAAATGAGTCCCAGGGCATAATCTTCTCCGTAGCTGACATTGGGCACGCCTGTTTCACGCAGGATAGGTGTGAAGAATGCGCGCGGAGCTCCCAGACCGTTGATGCGCAATGCGTTATTGTGTCCGTTCTCTTTCGTCCACTCGCTATGGTCTATCACTCCCGGAGCGATGGTGTTCAGCCGGAAGTCCGTCATGCGGTAAGTTCCTATTACCATGGCGCATTGCTCTTTGTAGAACGTGTCTACGATGGTTTGCAGGGTATGGGTGTCGCTGTACAGGTCATCGCTGTCAAGCTGTATGGCGAAGCGTCCGCACCGGGGGTGGTTGATTGCGAGGTCCCAGCATCCCCCTATGCCCAGATCGGTACGTTGGGGCTGAAGGTGGATTACCGCTTTGTTGTCCTTGTATTGACCGATGATTTCTGTGGTTCCGTCTGTCGAGTGATTGTCCACGACGATGATGTTGAATGGAAAGCGTGTTTCTTGTGCGAGTGCCGACCGGATGGCATCGTCAATGGTACGGGCGCGATTGCGCACGGGGATGATGACGGAGGCTTCATATTCGAAATTTCCTTTCTTTACATCCGTTTCCACACATATGGGTTCAAGGAGGGCATTGATGGATTTCAAGTATCGTGTGAATGCTTCTTCCATTTCTATCTGTACCTCCCTGTTACGGGGATTTACGTAGTCGAACTGCTTTTCGCCGGACAGGCGGTTGTCGCTTTCTGTTTCCGTATAAAGATATTCGTTGATATGTACCAGATGAGAATGGAGGGTAAGGAACAGACGCAGTTCATAAAGGGCGGCATACTTTCTTTCCTCTGTCATTTGGAGACTGGCGAGGATGAATTCCGTTCTGTTGAATATCAGTAGCGGACCGAAGTCGAAATCATCACGCACACTGCCGGGTTGGTAGTCGTTGACGGGATGTTTCTTCTTTTCTCCGTTTTTCCATTCATGATGGTCGGCATAGACCATGCCGCATTCTCTGTCCTGCAGGAAGTCCGTCATGCGTTCCAGTGCCTTGTAAGCCAGTTCCAAAGCAGAAGTTTTGGTATAGAGCAATATATAAGGTGTGTCTGCTTTTTCAGCAATCATCTTCATTGTCTTAGAACTGGTTAGTGAATCAACAGGTAATATTTCGCATCCTTCGGGGGTGGATAATGTCTTGTTGGGTTCGATATTCAGCAGATAGATTTTGTTGACTATGCTACTTTCTTTTAGAGCATGGATTGTCTGTTCTGCCGCTGTGCTTTCCCTATAAGGAATAAAGCAATTAATTGTTTTTCTCATTGTTAAAAAGTATTTCTCACGGCAAAGATAGGTAATATATCTTATTTTTTCTCTACCTTTGTACGCTAATTGTCTTTTAAATATAAATGGAAACTCCGAAAACAGCATTACTTGGCAGGACATTGGATGAGATTCAACAGATTGTGAGGAATCTGGGAATGCCTAAATTTGCCGCAAAGCAGATTACGTCTTGGTTGTATGATAAAAAGGTGGAAACGATAGACGAAATGACCAATTTGTCATTAAAGCATCGCGAAGCATTGAAAGAAGGGTATGAGGTGGGAGCATCTGCTCCGGTGGAAGAAATGCGTTCGGTAGACGGTACGGTGAAATATCTTTTCCGTACACCGGCTCATAATTTTATTGAAGCGGTTTATATACCCGATGAGGACCGGGCTACTCTTTGCGTTTCCTCGCAAGTGGGATGCAAGATGAATTGTAAGTTCTGTATGACCGGGAAGCAAGGTTTTACAGCTAATCTGAGTGCCCATCAAATATTAAACCAGATCTATTCTATTCCTGAAAGGGAAAAGCTGACTAATCTTGTTTTCATGGGTATGGGAGAGCCTTTCGACAATCTGGATGAGGTGTTGAAAGTGCTTGAGATTCTGACTTCAGAATATGGTTACGGTTGGAGCCCGAAACGCATCACTGTTTCTTCTGTGGGTTTAAAGAAAGGACTGGAGCGCTTTCTGAATGAAAGTGATTGTCATCTGGCTATCAGTATGCATACTCCGATTCCTTCGCAACGAAGGGATTTAATGCCTGCCGAGAAAGCTTTTTCCATTACGGAAATTATTGATATATTGCATAATTATGATTTTAGCAAACAGCGGCGTCTGTCTTTTGAGTATATCGTATTCAAAGGGGTGAACGATTCACTTATTTACGCTAAAGAGATTGTGAAACTTTTGCGCGGCATTGAATGTCGTGTCAATTTGATCCGGTTTCATGCCATTCCTAATGTGGATTTGGAAGGGGTAGATATGGAAACAATGGTTGCCTTCCGTGATTACTTGACGCAGCATGGCGTATTTGCTACGATCCGTGCTTCAAGAGGAGAAGATATTTTTGCTGCTTGTGGAATGTTGTCAACGGCTAAACAACAGAAGGAGAAAGGTGTTACATTACAGTAAATAACAACAATAATACCATATAATTATGAAACGAATAGCATTTTATTTAAGTTTGGTGCTGGTGGTTCTGGTACTGGCTTCTTGTAAGAAGGGACAAAAGAACTTGTTTACCCCCACGTCCAGCGGTAGGCCTTACGAAGTATTGGTCGTAGTAAATAAACCTGTATGGGATCGTCCTGCAGGACGTGCATTGTTTGATGTATTGGATACCAATGTGCCCGGACTGCCCCAGGCGGAACGTTCGTTTCGTATATCAAATGTGGACCCTCAGCATTTTGACCGTGTGCTGAAAATATTCCGTAATATCATCATTGTGGATATTCAAGATATTTATACTCAGCCCAAACTCAAGTTTTCCCGTGATGTTTATGCGTCTCCGCAGATGATTATGACAATTCAGGCTCCTAATGAAGACGAATTTGAGGAATTTGTAGCAAAGAACAGTAAAGTGATTATAGATTTCTTTGTGAAAGCTGAGATGAATCGTCAGATAACTTTGTTGAAACAAAAACATAGCGATGTGATTTCCACTAAGGTAGGAAGTATTTTTGATTGTGATATCTGGGTGCCGGTAGAACTGGCTAACTATAAAGAAGGCAAAGATTTTTTGTGGGCTTCTACTAATCGTGCTACAGCGGATATGAATTTTGTAATGTACTCTTATCCTTATACGGACAAGGATACCTTTACTAAAGATTATTTCATTCATAAACGTGATTCTGTAATGAAAGCAAATATTCCGGGTGAACGCGAAGGAATGTATATGGCAACAGACTCTATGTTTGTAGATGTGGAAGATATTGTTGTAAAAGGAGAGTATGCGCAAGAAGCCCGCGGATTATGGGAAATGGAAGGTGACATGATGGGAGGTCCGTTTGTGTCTCATGCACGGGTGGATCGTGCTAACGGCCGTGTCGTTGTGGTTGAGGCCTTTATCTATTCACCGGATAAATTGAAACGTAATCTGATGCGTCAGATGGAAGCTTCACTTTATACATTGAGATTGCCCAATGAAAGCTTGATTGACGAAATTGTAATTAGTGGTAATATTCCGGAAGAAAAAATAGATACAACAAGCCGGGTAAAGTAAGAAGAGACATATAATATATAATATAGATGGAAGATAACTACAAGATACGAGTTGGTATTACTCATGGGGATATCAACGGAGTAGGATATGAAGTAATTCTCAAAACTTTTTCGGATCCTACCATGCTGGAACTTTGTACACCCATTATTTATGGATCGCCTAAAGTGGCTGCTTATCATCGTAAAGCAATGGATATTCAAACAAATTTCAGTATTGTCAATTCTGCAGATGATGCTCAGCCGGATAAACTGAGCATCGTGAATTGTACGGAAGACGAATTGAAGGTGGAGCTCTCCAAACCGACACCGGAGGCTGGTAAAGCAGCTTTGGATGCGTTGGAGAGAGCTTTGCAGGATTATCGGGAGGGAATGATTGATGTTTTGGTAACTGCTCCTATCAATAAGCATACCATTCAGTCGGAAAGTTTTCATTTCCCCGGTCATACGGAATATATTGAAGAGCGTGTGGGGGAAGGACAGAAGGCGTTAATGATTTTGCTGAAGAATGATTTCCGGGTAGCTTTGGTGACTGGTCATGTTCCTGTACGCGAGATAGCACAAGATATTACCAAGGAACTTATTATGGAAAAATTGGCTGTTTTCCATCGTTCTTTAAAAGAGGATTTTGGCATCGACAGTCCGCGTATAGCTGTGTTTTCATTAAATCCTCATGCGGGTGATGAGGGATTGATTGGTACGGAAGAGAGTGACATTATAATTCCGGCAATGAAGGAAATGGTTGCCAAAGGCATTCAGTGTTTCGGACCTTATCCGGCCGATGGCTTTATGGGATCTGGCAACTATACTCATTTTGATGGAATTCTAGCTATGTATCATGATCAGGGATTGGCTCCTTTCAAAGCTTTGGCAATGGATGAAGGAGTGAATTACACTGCGGGACTTCCCATTGTACGTACTTCTCCGGCACATGGTACTGCGTATGATATTGCCGGGCAAGGGGTTGCCTTGGAAGATTCTTTTCGCCAGGCTATTTATGTGGCTATGGATGTTTTCCGTAACCGTGTTGTCGAGAAAGAGATTCATGCACATCCGCTGCGTAAACAATATTATGAAAAACGGGATGATAGCGATAAATTGAAATTGGATACCATTGATGATGAAGATTAATGGACGATCGGTTTAAAATATAATTTCAAGAAAAAGTAGAAATGAAATTTGCAATTATATCAGCGGGTGAAGGTTCCCGGCTTTCGCAAGAAGGGGTTGCTTTGCCCAAACCTTTGGTGCAACTGAACGGAGTTGCCATGATTGATCGCTTGATACAGATTTTTGTACGTAACGGAGCTGATAAGGTGGTTGTCATTATTAATAATGAAAGTCCATTGACAAAAGAGCATTTGGCAAAACTACAGGCAGAAGCAAAGATCCCATTGGAAGTAGTTGTGAAAACTACCCCCAGTTCCATGCACAGTTTTTATGAACTGAGCCCTTATTTGCAGGATGATAAATTCTGCTTGACTACTGTGGATACTATATTCCGTGAAGAAGAGTTTTCGACTTTTATTGAAACGTTCAAACAATCGGAAACAGATGGGTATATGGCGGTAACGGATTTTATAGATGATGAAAAACCGCTTTATATATCTACGGACAGTGCTTTGGATATAACAGGTTTCCATGATGAGGCGACTCCCGAATGCCGTTATATATCTGGAGGCATTTATTGTCTGACCCCGGCAGCCGTTAAGACGTTGCATGGGTGTATGGAGAAAGGTATGTCACGTATGCGTAACTTTCAACGACAGTTGGTAGCCGACGGCTTGAAATTAAAGGCTTATCCTTTTACAAAAATTTTGGATGTAGATCATGCTGGTGATATCGTGAAAGCTGAAAATTTTCTAGCCGGTAAAGAGGAGTAACTTAAACACAACAGAAGGAATGGATGTAATTTCAATAATAGGGGTAAGCCGTGGAAATGAATATTCCCCCAATCATGTAGACAATGATGCCGCCATATTTAATAAGGTGACGGAGGAATTGCGGCGGTTGGGCTGTGAGGTGAAAGTTTATGCGGAGAAAGATTTCGTGGAACAGGGTGTCAAGGGAGATATTATTTTTGATATGGCCCGTGATAAGGTAACGATAGCTCGTTTGAGGTCTTTGGAGGATGAAGGTGCATTGGTGATAAACTCTGCCTACGGTATAGATAATTGTGTGCGTAAGCCAATGACAGAATTACTTATAAAGAACGGGGTTCCTCATCCGCAAAGTTTTATAATTTCTACGGCAGATGAGTATTTGGAAAATTGTTATCCTTGTTGGGTGAAACGAGGTGACTCTCACGCTATGGTGAAAGAAGATGTTGCCTACGCCACCTGTAAGGAAGAGGTAGAAAATATATTGGCTGATTTCCGTAAACGCGGTATTCCTGTTGCAGTCATAAACGAACATTTGCAAGGTGACTTGGTAAAATTCTACGGAGTGCATGGAACCGATTTTTTTTATTGGTTCTATCCCTCTCCTTGTTCGCACAGCAAGTTTGGTCTGGAGAAAATAAATGGGATAGCTAAAGGAATTCCTTTTAGCGTAGAGGAATTGAAAATACAAAGTGATAAAGCTGCCGAGGCGCTGAATGTGCCCATTTACGGAGGTGATTGTGTGATTTCAGCTGATGGCACACTGCGAATAATCGATTTTAACGACTGGCCCAGCTTTGCCCGTTGCCGTGAGGAAGCGGGAGGTAAAATTGCAGAGTGCATTTATAAACGGGCTAAAAAGCAAATGAAATAAAAAAGACATGAGTACAGAAAGTGAGAAGAAAGGAATAGAGGCTTCTTTCAAATCCATGGACACAGAGGAGTTCCTGGATATTTATTTCAACCGTCCCATAGGTTATGCATGGGCATTATTTTTTAAAAAACTAAAGGTACACCCTAATGTGGTAACCATTTTTTCTATCATTTTAGGTATAGGTGCTGGTGTGATGTTTTATTATCCTGATATGAAACATACTCTTTTGGGTATACTTTTGTTGATGTGGGCGAATCATTATGACAGTGCGGATGGACAATTGGCGCGTTTGACAGGACAGAAAACCCAGTGGGGGCGTATGTTGGATGGATTTGCCGGTGATATTTGGTTCTTTACCATTTATGCAGCAATTTGTCTCAGACTGATGAACCAACCCATGCCGTTTCATATTGGTGACGGCATGCATTGGGGTATTTTTATTTGGATATTGGCTATTGTTTCGGGTACTGTTTGTCATAGCAAACAATGTACATTGGCGGATTATTATCGTAATATTCATTTATACTTTTTAAAAGGGAAAAGCGGAAGCGAATTGGATAATTTCAAACAACAGCGTGAAATCTTCTACAGTCTGCCGTGGAAGGGAAACTTCTGGTGGAAAGCTTTCTTGTATTTCTATGGTAATTATACACGTCAGCAGGAAAGAATGACTCCTAATTTCCAACTGTTTTATGCATTGGTGAAGGAAAAGTATGGAGACAATATTCCACAGGAATTACGGGATGAATTTCGTGCGGCTAGCAAACCTTTGATGAAATATACCAATATCTTGACTTTTAATACACGTGCCATTGCTCTATATATCAGTTTGTTGATTGGCGAACCATGGTTGTATTTTGTGTTCGAGGTTGTTGTGATGACCTCTTTGTTTGTATATATGCGTCATTGCCATGAGGCGATTTGCGCACGATTGTATCATAAATACATAACGAAGTGAAAAGTAAGTATAGAAATATATTCCTGATGTTTGGAATTGCAGCCATCGTAGTGATGCTTTGTTCTTTTGATATGGAGTATGATGAACTACTGGCTAATTTGCGCCGGGCGGGAATGTGGTTGCCGGCTGTGGTAGGGTTATGGATTATTATTTATCTGTTCAATACCCTTTCTTGGTATATTATCATCCGGGATGGAAAAAAGGGAACACCTATTCCATTTTGGAAAGTTTATAAACTGACAGTTTCCGGATTTGCACTGAATTATGCCACCCCGGTGGGATTGATGGGAGGAGAGCCTTACCGCATTATGGAGCTGACTCCTTATGTTGGGGCCAGTAAGGCAACTTCATCAGTAATTCTTTATGTGATGATGCATATTTTCTCGCATTTTTGTTTTTGGTTTTTTTCTATCTTTTTGTATCTGGCTCTACGTCCGGTAGATATTGCCATGGGAACTATATTGGCTGTTGTGGGGGCGGTTTCTCTTTTAGCCATTTATTTTTTTATGAAAGGTTACAAGAATGGTATGGCTGTCCGTACTTTAAAATTGCTTCAGCATATTCCTTTTATCAAAGAATGGGCTAAACGTTTTTCGGAAAATAAACGCGAGGCTTTGGAACGTGTGGACAGTCAGATAGCCGAACTGCATAAACAGCGTAGATCTACGTTTTATGCCTCGTTAAGTCTGGAATTCATGGCTCGGATTATAGGATGTCTGGAAGTGTATTTCATATTGAATATTCTGACAACGGATGTCAGTTTTCCAGCTTGTATTTTAATCATGGCATTTACTTCTTTGTTTGCCAATTTGTTCTTTTTCTCGCCTATGCAATTGGGCGCACGTGAAGGAGGCTTTGCTTTGGCGGTAGGAGGGTTGGCTATTCCGGGAGCTTTTGGGGTTTATACCGGATTGATAACCCGTGTACGTGAATTGATTTGGATTGTAATTGGTGTGTTGTTGATGAAAGTCGGAAATGGTACACCTGCTAATAAGTAAGATAATGGATACATTGAAAAATATTCAGGGAGTTATATTTGATTATGGCGGTACAATAGATACGAACAGCTGTCATTGGGCGGAAGTGTTGTGGACTAAGTATATGGAACATCAGGTGCCGGTGGATAAGGAAAGTTTCCGTGAGGCATACGTTTTTGGAGAAAGGGCGTTGGCTAAATATCCTTTTGTCCAGCCTTGGCATAATTTTCATGATGTGCTTTCTATCAAGACTAAACTTCAGGTGGAATGGTTGGCGGAACAGAGAAAGTTGCCTATGGATGAGTTGCAACTGCAATCTTATGCAGTGAAAGTGGCAGACAGCTGTTATGGGTATGTGTTGGATATATTGCAGGTTACACGCCCGGTAGTGAAGGAGTTGGCTAAGAGGTATAGGTTGGTGTTGGTTTCTAATTTTTATGGCAATATACAGACTATTTTAAAGGATTTCGGACTTTTGGATTTCTTTGATGAGATAATTGAATCCTCTGTAGTGGGTGTTCGTAAGCCGGATCCTGCTATCTATAGACTTGGAGTAGATGCTATGGGATTTGCGGCAGAGAATGTGCTGGTGGTCGGAGATTCTTTCTCAAAAGATGTTGTTCCGGCCAAAGCTGTAGGTTGTCGCGTTGCCTGGTTGAAAGGAGAAGGTTGGGGAGGAGAAGTTATAGACGAATCTGTTCCTGATGTAATTATTACGGACTTGGCTCAATTGCTTGCATTATTGTAATAGGATATGGAAATACAAAGACACGCATTGGTGAAAAGGGACTATTTAGTTCCTTTTGTTTTAGTAACCTCTTTGTTCTTTTTATGGGGATTCGCACATGCTATTCTTGATGTATTGAACAAACATTTTCAAGAGGTGATGGATATTACCCGTACTCATTCGGCAATGGTACAGGTGATGTTTTATCTAGGCTATTTCATAATGGCTATTCCGGCAGGATTGTTTATAACCAAATATGGATATCGTAAGGGAGTTGTTTTCGGATTGTTGCTTTATGGAATCGGGTCCTTGATGTTTATTCCCGGCGAGTATTGGATGTCATTTGAATTTTTCCTGTTCTCTTTGTTTGTCATTGCTTGCGGTTTGGTCTTTTTGGAAACAGCTGCAAATCCTTATATGACAGAACTGGGGGATAGGGAAACAGCTGCCAGTCGGTTGAACCTGGCCCAGTCTTTTAATGGGCTAGGATGTATTTGTGGTCCTTTAGTAGGAGGACTGTTATTGTTCTCGGGGAAGGGAGAAGCAAATATCTCGTATCCTTATATGTTGATGGGAGTGGTTGTACTGGCAGTGGGATTTATTTTTTCCCGTATCAAACTTCCGGAGATTGTTCATGTTGACGATTTAGCTGACGGAGAAACGGTTAAGAGAAGTTTATGGTCGCATAAATTATTCTTATTCGGAATAGTGGCACTATTCAGTTATGAGATAGCGGAGATTTCTATTAATAGTTTTTTTATCAATTATGTGGTGGATGACGGGTGGATGAATGCTCGGGATGCGGCGGTAGTACTTTCTTTCGGTGGACTTGGATTGTTTATGTGCGGACGTTTTGCCGGTAGTTGGATCATGCAGCGAATCCGTGCGGAGAGAGTTCTGCTATGCTGTGCTTTGGGGACGGTAATGGCTACTTTTCTTATCGTTTGTAATTTAGGAAAGATTTCATTAATAGCCTTGTTTTTGGTATACGTGTTCGAAGCCATCATGTTTCCCACTATTTTTGCCATATCTTTGAAGGGATTGGGTGGAAAGACCAAACGGGCTTCTTCCTTCCTTATGATGTCTCCCGTAGGAGGGGCTGTTGGTCCTGTGCTGATGGGTTATGTGGCAGATAATAGTACCATGTCCTTATCATTCATCATACCATTTGTTTCTTTTTGTATTGTGTTATTCTATTCGTGGTATGCTGACGTGGAAAGAAACTGAAAAGAATAATCCCGATACAGTTGTTAGGCTTTATCGGGATTGTCCATTTCTTCTTAAATTTTTTCAGCTTTTAAAGAACTGGTTCGGATGATATTCCATACATCCTCTTCGGTTTTGCTGAAAGGACCGGATGCCTCTAGTTTCAGTGTCGACATAGCTGCTGCAAAACAACCGGCTTCTTCATAGGAAGCCCCTTTATTACGCATATATAAATATCCGGTAGCATAAGTATCTCCACAGCCAGTGGCATCTACTATGTCTTTAGGAGGATAGGCAGGGATTTTATGAAATGTACCTTCCGCATAAATTATAGACCCTAAGCTTCCCAATGTAATCAATACCTCTTTTACTCCCCATTCTGCTAGTTGTAGGGCAGCTTGTTTTATGTCTGTCTGACCGGTAAGCACTTCCATTTCATGTTCATTTACCTTTAGAATGTCAATATATTTTAGTGCTTCTACTTTGTCTGTCCAATCTATCGGATAAACTTTTTCCCCTCGGACTTCACGTAAGTACCCTTGTGCATCTACAGCTAATATACCTTTGGTAGAAAGATATTTCACAACGTCCAAAGAGAAATCATCTGCTAAAAGACTTCCCAAATGAAAAATATGAGCATTTATGTTCTCTAGTTGTTCTACGGTGAAGGGATCGGCTTTAGCCAATACCCGCTGACTGCGGTTGTCTTGATTCTCACCGTATGTATTCTCAAAATACACTGTCCGGTGACTAGGAATAACAGTAACTTTGATGCCTTTAGCACGAATATCTTCAACAGCTTTAAATTCACTTGGAGCTAGTGCCGTGACCAGCTGATAATGCTTTATATCCTTTAAGTGACTGATTCCGTGTGAGAAATAATAAGAAGTCCCGCCGGGCATATAAGTCGTTTTTCTGGGTGTTACTATTTTATCTAATGTAATGTGACCTATGCAACAAATATCATTCATACCTATTTATATTAAACGGTCGCAAAGCTACAAAAAAAACTAGAAAAAGCATGGAAGTTTTCAAAAGAAGGTGTAACTTTGGCACAAATTATCTTAATCTCTGCTATGAGATGCAATTTTAACAAAGAAATTAGAATGGAAAAAATGAATGTGAAACCGGCAACCGGTAAATTAGGCGTTCTTTGTGTTGGATTGGGCGCTGTTACTTCAACTTTTATGACAGGTGTGCTGATGGCTCGTAAGGGATTGGCAAAACCTGTCGGATCTATGACTCAATATGATAAAATGCGTGTTGGCCGTGGAGAGAATAAAAAGTATTTGCATTATGGTGAAATTGTTCCATTGGCAAACTTAAATGACATTGTGTTTGGTGCATGGGATGTTTATCCGGCTAATGCTTACGAATCAGCAGTCAATGCTGAGGTTTTAAAAGAGAAAGATATTAATCCTGTAAAGGATGAATTGGAGAAAATAGTTCCAATGAAAGCTGCTTTCGACCACAACTATGCTAGTCGTCTGGATGGTGATAATGTGAAAGATTGCAAGAATCGTTGGGATATGATGGAACAGTTGCGTGAAGATATCCGCAATTTTAAAGTGGCTAACAATTGTGACCGTATTGTCGTTCTTTGGGCTGCTTCTACAGAGATTTATGTTCCTGTTGATGAAAAAATACACGGAACATTGGCGGCATTGGAACAGGCTATGAAAGATGATGATAAGGCTCATATCGCTCCGTCTATGTGCTATGCTTATGCTGCACTGTCGGAAGGATGTCCTTTCATTATGGGAGCACCTAATACAACTGTTGATATTCCTGCTATGTGGGAGTTGGCTGAAAAGACTAAAATGCCTATTGCCGGCAAGGATTTCAAGACGGGTCAAACGTTGGTTAAATCAGGTTTCGCACCGATTATTGGAACCCGTTGTTTAGGCTTGGACGGTTGGTTCTCTACAAACATTTTAGGTAATCGTGATGGTTTGGTGTTAGATGAGCCGGCTAACTTCCACACGAAGGAGGTCAGCAAATTATCTACACTGGAATCTATTCTTGTTCCGGAAGATCAGCCGGACTTGTATACAGACTACTATCATAAAGTACGTATCAATTACTATCCGCCTCGTAATGATAATAAAGAAGGTTGGGATAATATTGATATCTTCGGATGGATGGGGTATCCAATGCAGATTAAGATTAATTTCCTTTGCCGTGATTCAATTCTTGCTGCTCCTCTGTGCTTGGACCTTGTATTGTTGAGTGACCTGGCTGCACGTGCAGGACGTTTTGGTATCCAACGTTTCTTGAGTTTCTTCTTGAAGAGTCCGATGCATGATTATACTGAAAACGAAATTCCTGTCAATCACCTCTTCCAGCAGTATGCTATTTTGAAAAATGCCATTCGTGAAATGGGTGGTTATGAGGCCGATCAAGAAATCGACTAATTTATAACAGGATTTTTTATTCGGGCGTGGATTGCGCGGGTTTTCACGGTTTTTCTTTTAAAGACCGTATCTATCCGTGAAATCCACGTCTTATTTTTTATTTTTCTGCCATAATTTCTTGTTGTCTGCCTGAGAATTTGTAATTTTGTCATATAATAGAGTGAATATGGTTAGGTCAGAAATACAAAATGTAAAGCTCAGATTTGGTATTATTGGTAATGCCGAAGGGTTGAACCGTGCCATAGACGTGGCTATCCAGGTGGCACCCACTGATTTGTCAGTGTTGATCACCGGTGAAAGTGGGGTGGGAAAGGAAAATTTCCCACAGATTATTCATCAGTTCAGTCGCCGTAAACATGGACAGTATATAGCGGTGAACTGTGGGGCTATTCCTGAAGGTACTATAGATTCAGAGCTTTTCGGACATGAAAAAGGTGCTTTTACGGGCGCTATCAGTGACCGTAATGGCTATTTTGCCGAAGCCAATGGTGGAACCATTTTTCTGGATGAAGTAGGAGAGTTGCCTCTTGCTACTCAGGCACGTCTGTTACGTGTACTTGAAAGTGGTGAATTCATTAAGGTAGGTTCATCTAAAGTGCAGAAAACGGATGTGCGTATTGTTGCCGCTACCAATGTGAATCTGACGGAAGCCATTGCTGAAGGTCGTTTTCGTGAGGATTTGTATTATCGTTTGAACACTGTACCTATTAAAATACCTCCTTTGCGTGAGCGTGGAGATGATATAACTTTACTTTTCCGTAAATTTGCATCAGATTTTGCTGAGAAATATCGTATGCCGGCTATCCAGTTGACAGAAGATGCGAAAGTTTTGTTGCTGGCTTATTCGTGGCCCGGTAATGTGCGCCAGTTGAAAAACATCACTGAACAGATATCTATTATTGAAACTAACCGGGATATAACGGCAGAGATTTTGAGAAATTATTTACCAGAGCAACATGTGAATTCTGGTTTGCCTGCTTTGTTTGGAGTGAAAGCAAATACAGGGAAGGCTTTTGAAAGTGAGCGTGAGATTTTGTATCAGGTGTTGTTTGATATGCGGCGTGATGTGACTGACTTGAAGAAGTTAGTCAATACACTGATGGCGGAACGTGGCGCGCAATCTGTTCCGACGGCACCAGCTACTACGGCAGTTTCTTATTATCAGGAACCGCAACGGAATCTAGTTGCTACAGTGGTGCCTGCTACGCCTACCATAATTTCTGCCGCCAAACCGGCTCATCCTGTAGTAGATGATATTCAGGATACGGAGGAGGTTGTAGAAGAAGCCACTTTGTCATTGGACGAAGTGGAGAAAGAAATGATACGTAAGGCGCTCGACCGTCATCATGGAAAGCGTAAGAATGCAGCAAAAGATTTGAATATTTCAGAACGAACACTTTATAGAAAAATAAAAGAATATGGTTTGGATTAAACAATTGAAAGTAGTTGGTGTGTTGATGGTACTGGCGGGGATCGTAACTGCTTGTTCTATTTCATATAAATTTAACGGATCGTCTATAGATTATACAAAGGTAAAGACTATTTCGTTTGAGAATTTCCCAAACCGTTCAGCTGGCTTTGTTTGGGGACCGATGGAGAATATGTTCAATACGGCATTACAGGATATTTATATGCAACAAACTCGTTTAAAGCAAGTCAAGCGCAGTGGTGACCTGCAATTGTCTGGTGAGATAACGAATTATGAGGCATTTAATAAAGGAATTGGATCCGATGGCTATTCTAGTATGGTAGAATTGCGTATGACGGTGAGAGTGAATTTTGTCAATAGTTCCAATCCTACGGAAAATATGAACGGACAGCAATTTTCGGCTAGTCGTGAATATAATTCCAATCAGCAGTTAAGTGCTGTGCAGGATGAGTTGGTAAACCAAATGATTAAAGAAATTGTAGAGCAAATATTCAATGCTACAGTGGCAAACTGGTAGTGAGTGATTTTCCGTCATGATACAACAACAATTATATGAATGGATAACGCATCCTGAACGATTGAATCGGGATACTTTGTACGAGTTGCGGACGCTGCTTGCGCGTTATCCATATTTTCAGACGGTGAGACTGCTTTATCTGAAGAATCTGTTTTTATTGCATGACATAACATTTGGTGAGGAACTACGTAAGGCTGCATTGTATGTAGCTGACCGCAAGATTCTTTTTTATCTGATAGAGGGGGAGCGCTTTACTGTATCTTCCTTTGAAAAACAAGACCTACCTAAGGAAGAGGCTGGTTTGGATCGTACTCTTTCATTGATCGATACTTTTCTCTCTTCTTTGCCTGAAGAGGCCGCCGCTATGGAATTACCAATGGATGTAACAACAGATTATACTTCTTTTTTATTGCATGAGGAAGAACATGTGTCTGATGATATACCTCAGATGAAAGGACAGAATTTGATAGACAACTTCATTGAAAAGTCGGCAGAGGAACCTTTGTTACCTCAATTAGGAATAAAAGAGGCGGCACCGGTGAAGAATAAAGTTTCTGAAGAAGAGGAGTCGGAAGATAATGAAGAGGATATGGAGGATGAAAGCTATTTCACTGAAACATTGGCTAAAATATACGTTAAACAGCAAAGATATTCTAAGGCTCTTGAAATTATTAAAAAATTAAATTTGAAATATCCAAAAAAAAACGCTTACTTTGCAGACCAAATAAGATTTTTGGAGAAATTGATTATTAACACTAAATCAAAATAAAGAAAATGTATTTATTACTTATTGGATTAATTGTGCTTGCAGCTCTTTTGATGTGCTTCGTCGTACTGATTCAGAACTCAAAAGGTGGAGGCTTGGCTTCTAGTTTTGCTTCTTCAAATCAAATAATGGGTGTTCGCAAGACTACAGATTTTATTGAGAAATTAACATGGGGGTTAGCTGCTTTTATGGTGGCATGTAGTGTGCTTACTGCTTATTTTGTTCCTGCTGCTCATACAGATTCTTCTGTAATCATGGAAGAGGCAGTGAAAGAAGGAGCTACTAATCCGCTGAATGCACCTTCAGGTTTCGCTGCTCCGCAAACAAATGACGCTGCAACAGAAACTCCTGCTCCCAGTGATTCGGCACAGTAATTATAGAGAAAACATTTTCCTTAATTAATAAGGATAAGCGTCCTGTTTCGTTTACGAAAATAGGACGCTTTTTTGTTTTAAGTTTTTTTGCTTTGATAAGTATGCTTTTGTACTTACTTTTGTTCTGGAATGTTTTTAATCTACAAATAATAAAAGAATCATGTTGAAATTCATATCATGGAATGTAAATGGCTTGCGAGCCTGTTATGATAAAGGTTTTGTTGATGTTTTCCATCGTTTAGAAGCAGACTTTTTCTGCCTGCAGGAAACAAAGATGCAGGAAGGGCAACTGGATGCCAAGTTTGAAGGTTATCACTCCTATTGGAATTATGCTGAAAAGAAAGGGTATTCAGGCACAGCTATCTTTTCTAAAGTCAAACCATTATCTGTGACATACGGTTTAGGCATAGAAGAGCATGATCACGAAGGACGGGTAATCACTCTTGAATTGGAATCGTTTTATTTGATTACTGTGTATACTCCCAATTCGCAGGAAGAATTGCGACGGTTGGATTATAGAATGAAATGGGAAGATGATTTCCGTGCCTATCTGAAAAAACTGGAAGAAAAGAAACCTGTCATTGTGTGTGGTGACCTGAACGTGGCGCATAAGGAAATAGACTTGAAGAATCCTAAGACAAACCGTAAAAATGCAGGTTTCACTGATGAGGAACGTGCCAAGTTTACCACTTTGCTTGAGTCCGGTTTTACGGATACGTTCCGCTATTTTTATCCAGAGCAGGAAGGAATCTATTCATGGTGGTCTTATCGTTTTAAAGCCCGTGAAAAGAATTCAGGTTGGCGTATTGATTATTTTCTCACTTCCGATTCACTGAAAGATAGGTTGAAAGGTGCACATATTTATACGGATATCTTTGGCTCAGATCATTGTCCGGTAGAATTGACAATAGAACTCTAAGAAACACTCTGAAAAAGCTTTTGTTTCAACACGAATCTCAGATTATCTATAATTAAAAGATAATCTGAGGTTTGTGTCGTTGAAAGACTCTCTCTGTTTTACTTCCGTAAATTATTGATTCTTGTTTATCTTTACTTTGAAAAAACAAACTATAATGAAAAGTACAGATAGAGTTAGGTATAATTATTATTCTATTGATTTTGCTTGCGTGTCAATTGAGTTTATTACAAAAAGCCAGTGTATGGATGGAAAGTGGATTGCGTTCGGCCATTCAGAAGGAAGTTCTTATTTTTATAGTAGAGGATATCTCAAGTATTTGATGGTGGAATACCGTTTGTTCCCTGTTTTTATTATAAAGATTAGAATATGTGTACAGATTGTCAATACCGGAATCTTTGCTAAACTAAAAGATAAGGGATATTTGAACACAGCTCCGGCTGTCTTATAATTGGGAGAGGGAATAATCTGTTTATTATTGTATATACCTTCAAAAATTGTTTGTATTAGGACTTTCGTTTGAAGAAAGAGTTGGTCTGCTAGATGTGTAATTTTGTTCTGTAGACCGTGTGGCGTATAAAATTTGTAGAAAAATGGGGTTAAGATAAGGACGTAAAGAGGTATTTGTGGCGCAAATTTCCCGTTTGGATGATTGCGCCATGAATAATATGGTTTACATAGCTACTTCAATAGCCAGTATCTGTGTTTCGGAAGTGGCTTCGATAGTGACACTTTCAATGTCCCATATACCGATACCGTCACGGCGTGAAAGGTTTTCGCCTGCTACATTAATCTCTCCTTCTATAACAAAAATGTAAACACCTGTGCGAGGTTTGTGCATACGGTATATTACACTATGTCCGGCATCAAATGTACCTATTGAAAACCAGGTATCCTGCAACAGATGTGCCGGTGTGTTTCCGGAAGGAGAAATGAAAGTTGTCAGTTCGTTACGTTTCAATAACGGGCGGATATTATAATTATGGTACTCAGGTTTGGTTTCCTCTACATTAGGGATCACCCAGATTTGCAGGAATTTCAGATCTTCGGTTTTACTGGCATTGTATTCACTGTGATAGATACCTGTTCCTGTACTCATTACTTGAATTTCTCCGGGGGTGATGGTACTTTCATTTTGTACATTATCTCCGTGTCTTAAATATCCTTGTAAAGGAATGGATACTACTTCCATATTTTTATGCGGGTGCATGCCGAAACCTTCTCCGGGAGCCACTGTATCGTCATTCAATACGCGCAAAGCACCGAAGTGTATACGTCTGGGATTATAATAATCTGCGAAGCTGAATGTGTGGTAAGTTTTTAGCCATCCATGATTAAAATAACCTCTCGTGTTGGCTTTGTCAATAATCGTCTTCATAACTTAATGTCTTTTCTATTGGAATGTTGTTATTGATATAACAAATTAGAAGTTGAAAAGTTTGGAACATTGTTGAGTAATGAAAAAAATGGGGCGGTGTAAAATAAAAGAAGAGATGATCAAATCATCTCTTCTATAGAGCGGAAGACGGGGCTCAAACCCGCGACCCTCAGCTTGGAAGGCTAATGCTCTATCAACTGAGCTACTTCCGCAATTTTTTGTGGGCAAAGATGGATTCGAACCACCGAAGTCGAAAGACAGCAGATTTACAGTCTGCCCCATTTGGCCACTCTGGTATTTGCCCATTCGCTTTTAAGAGTCTATCTCAATTCTCTCATTGAGTAGGTTTGTTTCTCAATTGCGATGCAAAGGTACGGCTTTTTTTTGAATATGCAAATTATACAAGAACTTTTTTTCAAAAAATCTGCGTTTTTTGCAATTTCTCTTTAAAATCGAGCATTTTGATGGCAGTTATTGCACATTCATCCCCTTTATTTCCTAATCTTCCACCGGCACGGTCTTCTGCTTGTTGCATAGTATTGGTAGTAATCAAACCATAGATTACAGGAATATCTCCTTCGGCATTCAGTTGGGCAATACCTTGAGTGGTACCGGCACATACATAATCAAAGTGCGGAGTATCGCCACGAACTACGCAGCCTATTGCAATCACTGCATCTACTTTTCCACTTTTTATCATTTGTGCAGAACCGAAAGTCAGTTCAAAACTGCCGGGTACTGTTTGTACTAAAATATTTTTATCTTTTGCGCCATGTTTCTTCAAGGTACTTATGGCTCCTTCCAATAGGGGGCCGGTAATGTTATTGTTCCATTCGGATACTACGATACCGAAACGCATATTTTCTGCATTAGGAACTGAATTGAAATCGTAATCAGATAAGTTATGATACGCTGTTGCCATTGTTTTTTAGTTTTAGTGGTTTAATAAAAGAAAGAGGTTATCTGTACACAGGTGCAGACAACCTCTTTATATCATTAAGGTATATTCTTTTCTTATTTGATGGATGCACGTTCGATGTACTTATCAATGTCCATTGACTGGTAAGAATTGAAGTATTTTTCTTTCACCAAAGTGTATGCTTTAACAGCTTCACTATTCTTGCCCAACTTTTCGAACAATTGACCAGCTTGGATCAAATAGATAGGACTCAATGCCTGGCTGTCTGCTTTATCCGCTGCTTTCAGCAAAGTTCCTGCAGCTTTGTCCAATTGTCCCATTTCAGCATAACAGTTACCGATAGTTCCCAAAATGGCAGGGCTCACCAGCTGGTCTTTAGCGCTGAATTTATCCAGATATTTCACTGCATCTTCATATTTACCCAACTGTGCATAGCAGATACCTGCATAAGCATTGGCCAAATTACCAGCAGCGGTTCCACTGAATTCATCTGCTACTTTCAGAAAACCCTTGTAACCGATACTGTCACCATTCAATGCGGTTTCAAAGTTATCAGCTCCGAAATATTGTTCTCCTTTAAATAAAGCTTCTGATGCTTTTACTTCATTGGGGTCAGAAATAAAATGCTTATATCCCATGAAACCAGCTATGATAATCACTACTGCTGCAATAGTTCCAAGGATTCTTCCTTTGTACTTGATAAGGAATGCTTCTGAGGTACTCAGTGCTTCTTCCATATCTAATGGGTCCTGAGTGTGTTTTTGTTCTGCCATTTTTATATTTACTTTTTTATTATTTTTCGGATATTCTTTTTCGGTCAGCAAAAGTAGTTCATTTCTATGTATTAATGAAATTTACGGGCATATTTTTTTAGTTTTTCCCGTTTTTATCTCTAATTTTGTATCCTCAATTAAATAGAAGTTCTATGATACTGAAACGCATCTCGATATTGAATTATAAAAACCTGGAGCAGGCGGAATTGGAATTCTCGCCGAAGATGAATTGTTTTATCGGACAAAACGGTATGGGGAAGACAAATTTGCTGGATGCGGTTTATTATCTTTCTTTTTGTAAGAGTGCCACTAATCCTATTGATTCGCAAAATATCCGTCATGAAGGAGAATTCTTTGTAATTCAGGGTTTCTATGAAACAGACCAAGGTGAGCCGGAAGAGGTATATTGTGGATTGAAACGTCGTCAGAAAAAGCAATTCAAGCGGAATAAAAAGGAATATAACCGTTTATCGGATCATATTGGCTTTATTCCCCTTGTAATGGTGTCTCCTGCTGATGCGGAGTTGATTGCAGGAGGTAGTGACGGGCGCCGTCGTTTTATGGATGTGGTGATATCGCAATATGATAAGGAATATTTGGATGCGCTGATACGTTATAATAAAGCATTGACGCAGCGTAATGCTTTGTTGAAATCGGAACAGGAATTCGATGAGGAATTAATGCTGGTATGGGAGGAGATGATGGCATCTGCGGGTGAGGTCGTCTTTAAGAAGCGTAGTGAGTTTATTGCTGAGTTTATACCTACTTTCCAGTCTTTTTATTCTTATATCTCTCAAGATAAAGAGAAAGTGAATCTGGCGTATGAATCTCATGCTATGAGTGGGGGATTGCTGGATATTATCAAGGAGAGCCGTCGGCGCGACCGTGTAATGGGATATTCGTTGAAGGGAGTTCATAAAGATGACTTGATTATGCAGTTGGGGGATTTTCCGATAAAGCGGGAGGGGTCACAAGGACAAAACAAAACTTATCTTATCGCCTTGAAATTAGCTCAGTTTGACTTTTTGAAGAAAACGGGCGGCAATACTACTCCTTTATTGTTGTTGGATGATATTTTTGATAAACTGGATGCTTTTCGTGTGGAACAGATTGTAAAACTGGTAGCCGGAGATCGTTTCGGGCAGATTTTCATTACGGATACCAATCGGGATCATTTGGATAAAATATTGAAGAAGATAGAAAGAGAATACAAAGTCTTTGCTGTAGAAGATGGAGAAGTGACAGAAAGAAAGGAAATGGCTGAATGAAACGTAATGATGCGGAACAAATAGGGGAAATGATTCGGAAATTCTTCCGGCAGAATGCTTTGGAGGCGCCACTGAACGAGTATCGTCTGATACAGGCATGGAAAGATGTGGTGGGACCTGCCATTACTAAATATACGAGTAATCTTTATATTAAGAATCAAATTCTTTATGTACATCTCACTTCATCCGTGCTTCGTCAAGAGTTGATGATGGGGCGTGATTTATTGGTGAAAAATCTGAATAAGCAGGTCGGCGCACAAGTGATAGTCAATATTATTTTCCGTTGACAGGATGGTCTTCTGCTGTTTCTTTGGTATCCCCGAAGTTTCCTGCAATACTTCTTGTCAGGTGCGGATTTTGACGGATTTTTCTTATCTTTCTCGTAAAGTCCGCACTTGAAGAAGTGTAATGTGTAAGAGTAGCTTATGGAACAGTCCGTATCACGATAGATTCTATTTCAATATTCCATTCTCAGTCCAGACTTCATCCATTCTCCGGTCGAAAGGTTCGACAGGCAGCTTTTCGTTTACTTGAAAATTATAACATATACCTATATTATAGGAATGAAGAAGAGGCAGTAATTTGTCATAATATCCTTTTCCTCTTCCCAACCGGTTGCCTCGGGCATCAAAAGAAACACCCGGTATAATGGCGAGGTCTATCTTCTCATACGCTGTAAATGCTTCTCCCGTCGGTTCCTCTATGTGATAAGCCTCACCGGTTTTCAGGTTTTGCCTGCCTGTATAAATACGAAGTTCCAACTCATCTCCTTTGACTACCGGCAGCAAAACTGTTTTCTGCCGGTGCCATTTTTCAACGAAGTCATGTGTCTGTACTTCATCATCCAATGAATAATAGAGCAAAACGGTACGGGCCGATGCAAACTTGGGATGCTGTTCCAGTTTCTCAAGCAAAGCAGCGGACTTCGTTATTAATTCGGTGATGCCGTGACGGCGCTTTTCTTGCGCTATCTGCTTGCGCAGTTGTTTTTTTAGTTCCTTCATCGCTTACTTTCGGTTCTATGGGTTGTTCGGGAGCTTTGGGAAATGATTCACCTTTATCCAATACTTCCAATGCTTTGAGGACAGTCTTGTCGCTCTTGTTCAAGTATTCTATATAAGCTTCCATGCCCAGCATGTTATAAATGATGTTTCCGTATAAATTTGTTTCAAACAGTTTCTGTGATTTATACATCAATATGTTGCGACGTTTTAGCCCTTTGTTCTCAGCGAAACGGGCGAATTGTTCCAAAATATTCTGATGCTTCAAATATTGCAGCAGGCTTTCCTCTGTTTCATATTTTTGCATTTCGGCACGGTGGTTGTCCGTATACTGGAAAGCAAACTGGATGGTCAGTCCGCGATTAACAGCCATGCGATAATAGGAAGTCATGCCGGTAGTATCCTGTGGTACAAAGATATCGGGCATAATACCTCCACCTCCATATACAGGACGGCCTAAAGAAGTTTCAAAGATTTGGCTTTGATCCTGCTTGATACTGTCTTGTGAGAAAAATTCTCCGTGTTCGTAACGGGTCAGGATATCCATTTCATAATTTGCGTCATTACCTTTTACATACGGTTTCTGTATGCAGCGTCCTGACGGAGTATAGTAACGGGCAATTGTCAGACGGATGGCTGAACCATCGCTGAAGTCGATAGGTTGTTGTACCAGCCCTTTTCCGAAAGAGCGGCGCCCGATGATTGTCCCCCGGTCATTGTCTTGGATAGCTCCGGCAAAAATTTCGCTGGCAGAAGCCGAACCTTCGTCCATCAATACGACAATGGGCATTTTCTGGCTGCTTCCGGTTCCGTTGGATGTATAGTTCTCGCGTGGAGACTTGCGTCCCTGTGTATAAACGATGAGTCTGTTTTTGGGTAAGAATTCGTTTACCATCTGAATTGCTGCACCCATATATCCACCGGTGTTACCGCGTAAGTCGATGACCACTCCTTCGCAGTTTGCCTGATTTAGCTTGGCTAATGAAATCAATAATTCGGGATAAGTCGTTTCACCGAATTTGTTTACTTTTATGTAACCGAATTTGTCATTCAGCATATAGGCGGCATCTACACTCTTTACCGGTATGTCACCACGAACAATGGTGAAATGTAAAGTTTCTTTTTCTCCCGGACGAAAAACGCCAAGTTTTACCTCACTGCCTTTGGGACCTTTCAGTCTTTTCATGGATTCATAGTTGGTGACAATTTTTCCTACAAAGGCACTGTCATCCACTTCTATGATGCGGTCTCCTGCCATCAGACCCACTTTTTCTGATGGTCCGCCTTGGATGACATTGTTTACATGGATGGTATCTTGCTGGATGGTAAACTGGATACCGATTCCGCTGAAACTTCCTTTTAAATCAGAATTTACAGCTTCCAGGTCTTTTGCCGGAATATAAGAAGAGTGGGGGTCCAGCTCACCTAGAATTTGCGGCATAGCATCTTCCACCAGTTCACCCATGTTCACTGTATCTACATATTGGTCGTCAATGATACGCAACAATGCATTCAGTTTGTTGGATGAAGTATTAATGATACCTAATTTGTTTCCTGAAAAGTGGTTGGCGTAAAAAGTTCCAATCAATATTCCGGTTACGATGCTTACTGCAACGATTACCGGCATAAAACGGGATGTTCGATTTTTGCTCATATCTTTATTTGCTATTATTCATTGGGATTGATATAGATTACTTCAATATTTGCGCGTTTCAATAAATCAAGCCCGTCTTCCAAACGGTATTTTTCTGAGTAAACTACACGTTTGATTCCTGCTTGGATGATGAGTTTGGCACATTCTATGCAAGGAGATGCGGTGACGTACATGGTTGCTCCGTCGCTGCTGTTGTTGCTTCGTGCTATTTTGGTGATAGCATTCGCTTCGGCGTGTAGTACGTAAGGCTTGGTGACTCCGTTGTCATCTTCGCATACATTTTCGAATCCTGCAGGAGTTCCGTTATATCCGTCGGAGATGATCATCTTGTCTTTTACGATCAATGCTCCTACCTGACGGCGTTCACAGTATGAATTTTCCGCCCAAATACTAGCCATGCGGATGTATCGTTTGTCGAGTTTGAGTTGTTTCTCTTCTTTCGTTTCCATTATTTCAGTCTTGCTTATTATGTGCAAATTGAATATAAGTTTTTTTCCCTTCGGGAGCTAGCAATAAAACATTGCTGTCACCTTGATAAAATATTGCATTATTCAATGCTTCTATGAACTCGTTGTTATAGCTTGTTGAAGGCGGAGTCTTGGTAAAGTTTATGTTTACTGTCCGGTCTTTTCCGTCCGCTTGCCATGTGCCTTCAATGGTTCCATTTTGTATGCTTCCTGTAAAAGTACCATCCGCTTTGAAAGTGATGTTGAAACCATGAATGATATCCAAGGCTTTTCTTCCTTCGGTTGCGATAGCCTTATCCGGATTGCGTGCCATTGCATTGTATTTGGGCTCTCCTTTCCGTTTGTCCCAATTTGCTTTACCATAGAAATCCACTACATGCCATGTGCCGCTTGCAAAGATTTCCTCTACATCGTCTTCATTGTTGCAACTCCATAAGAAAGGGAGTAGCATTAGTATATAAAGAATAGACTTTAGTTTCATATTGTTTGGTTTTTTAGTTGATGATTCCATTTCTTTTCAGCAAGGCATGGATACTGGGTTCTTGTCCACGGAAGCGTTTGTAAAGGGTCATCGGATGTTCCGTTCCTCCTTTCGAGAGAATATACTCCCGAAAAGAAGCAGCGACTTCCTGGTTGAAGATTCCTTTTTCCTTGAATAAGGAGAAGGCATCCGCATCCAGTACTTCCGCCCATTTATAACTGTAGTATCCGGCAGAATATCCCCCCGCCATAATATGTGAGAACTGTACGGACATGCAGGTGTCTTCCACTCCGAGCAGTACTTGCGCTTTTTTCCATGCTTCTTTTTCATAAGCGCGGACATCTCCGTCAAATGTTTCCCGGCGGGTGTACCATGCCATATCCAGCAAGCCGAAACTTACTTGACGCAGGCAGGCATAGGCCACATTGAAATTGGATGCATCTACAATCTTTTGGATCAGTTCGGCAGGAATGGGTTCTCCCGTCTGATAATGTCTGGCGAATGTATTGAGAAATTCTTTTTCTGTGGCGAAATTTTCCATAATTTGTGATGGAAGCTCCACAAAATCCCAATATACGCTGGTACCACTCATGGTTGAATAGGTGGTATTGGCAAACATTCCGTGCAAGGCGTGTCCGAATTCGTGTAGAAAAGTGTTTACTTCTGAGAAAGTCAGCAATGCCGGTTTCCCAGCCGATGGCTTGGTGAAGTTCATGGTAACGGATACGTGGGGACGGCTGTTGACTCCGTTTTCTATCCACTGCTCCTTATAGCTGGTCATCCATGCGCCCGAACGTTTTCCGGCACGGGGGTGGAAATCTGTATAAAGTACAGCCAGGAAACTTCCGTCTTTGTCGAATACTTCATAAGCTTTTACATCGGGATGATAGACCGGAATTTCTTTATTTTCTTTAAATGTGATGCCATACAGACGGGTAGCCAGACCGAATACACCTTTCTCTACTTGGCTCAGCTCAAAATAAGGACGCAGCTCTTCTTCATTCAGATTGAATTTCTTATTTTTCAGCTTTTCTGAATAATAGGCCCAATCCCATGGCATCAGCTGGAAATCATTGCCTTCCATTTCGCGTGCCAATGCTTCAACTTCTGCCACTTCCTTTAGGGCGGCAGGGGTATAGGCATCCAGTAATTGGTTGAGCAGTTTGTATACGGCATCACTCGTTTCGGCCATGCGCTTTTTCAGTTTATACTCGGCAAAAGTGGAGAAGCCTAGTAAATGAGCCAGTTCCATGCGAATGTTTACCAATTGCTTGATGATGTCCACATTGTTGTATTCGTTATTGTGTGTACATTGGGTATTATAAGCCATATAGACTTCTCTGCGCAGTGAACGGTCATCACAATATTTCATGAAAGGAACAAAACTGGGAGCATCCAATGTAATGATGCTGCCTTCTTTTCCCTTATCCTTTGCTGTTTGAGCATAACTTTCCAATGAACTTTCGGGTAATCCTTCCAATTGTTTTTCCGTCAAAGCCAATTCGTAGTTATTTGTTTCTTTCAACAGATTCTGAGAAAAACGTAAGGTCAATATGCTTAATTCGGTATTCAGTTGGCGGAACTTTTCTTTTGCCTCACCGGTCAGGTTGGCACCGCTTCTTACAAAACCATCGTATGTCTTTTGCAGCAGTTGGGCGTCTTCACCTTTCAGTTGTAACTGGTCTTTTTGTTCGTATACGGCTTTTATACGAGCAAAAAGTTTTTCATTCAGACTGATGTTGTTGCTGTGTTCGGACAGTACGGGCATCATTTTTTCTGCCAATTCCTGCATCTCGTCACTGGTCTCGGCACTCATCAAATTGCCGAAAACAGTAGTTACGCGGTCTAGCAACGCACCTGATTTTTCCAAAGCAACAATGGTATTTTGGAAAGTCGGTGTTTCGGGATTATTGACAATTGCATCAATTTCCTCATTTTGTTCTTTCATTCCTTCCAACAAGGCAGGTTCATAATGTTCTATCTTGATAAGATGGAACGGAGCCGTGTCATGAGGGGTGTTATAGGGTTTTAAAAATGGATTTTTATTTTCAGTCATAGCACTATTTTATTTGACTTACAAATTTGCTAAAAAAAAGCATCACTATCCTCATTCTATTTACTTATTTAACAAAGTATATTAAATAGTTAGGTTAAAAATAAAAAAGCACAAGCAGAAATGCCTATGCTTTTCATTTTTATGGGGTTTTACCTGATTATTTATTCTTTTCAGTCAGTTTTTCCAACGCCGGAATGGAGATTTCCTTTCTGCTGAGTTGTACCAATCCCTGTTCCTGTAAATCATTCAGCACTTTTGACACATTGATTCGTGTCTCATCAATCAAACTCGCCAAATCCTCCATTTTGATTTTAAGGATTTTTTTTCCTTCGGGCTTCATGGAGCGCAGCACTAAAAAATTCAGTATTTTTTCTTCTGTATTACCTATGTGGCTGTTCCATAATTTTTCGTATGCCACTTGTGCTCTATTACTCAGAATATTTAAATAGTTAAGGCGGAAGATTTCGTAGTTGTTCAGTTCATTCAATACAAATAACTTGTCTATGGTAACTATGTTAATATCTGTACGTGCTTTGTAAGTCGCTGTATAGTTGGTTTGCATGCCGAATAATGAATAGGGCTCTATAACGAAAGGACTTCCAAAAGTTTCAAATAAGGCGTATGAATGTCGGTTATCGGTTGTTTGGGAGATTATCTCCCCATTTAAGAGAAAGATTAATTGAGTGCAAGGTGCACCTTGTTCCACAATGATATCATCGGCGTTGTATTTACGAAAATGTAGCTTTACCTTGCCTATGATATTGGTGAAGTCATTTTTACATAATCCCTGGAAGAGAGGGAGTTGTAAAAGTGTATCATACATTGTAATTTCCATAAGTTCTGTTGTTCGTTAAGTTATAGTTTAACATACAAAGGTAACGATAAAACGAGATTTATTATTTATAGGTGGAAGAACTTTTATTTTTTTTATTGTTTCTTACCGTCTCCTAATGTTTAAAAGCAGAATACTTGCGGACTGTATAAAAAATAAATATATTTGCATTCAAAAAAAGGAGGAGTTTATGTTTGGATCATTTGATTTTCAAGAATTTTTAAGTGCGTTTATTGTGCTTTTTGCTGTCATTGATATTATCGGATCTATTCCTATTATATTGAATCTTAAGCAGAAAGGGAGAAATGTCAATGCTAATAAAGCTACCGGCATTTCTTTTGCTTTATTGATAGGTTTCTTTTATGCAGGGGATATGATGCTGAAGTTATTTCAAGTTGATATTGCTTCGTTTGCCGTGGCGGGTGCTTTTGTTATTTTTCTCATGTCTTTGGAAATGATTCTGGATATCGAGATATTCAAGAATCAAGGTCCTATCAAGGAAGCGACTTTAGTCCCCTTGGTTTTTCCGTTATTGGCTGGTGCGGGAGCGTTTACTACGTTGCTTTCCCTACGTTCGGAGTATGCTCCTGTCAACATTGTCATAGCCTTGATATTGAATATGGTTTGGGTTTATGTGGTGCTGAAGTTGACAGATCGCATCGAACGTTTCTTGGGTAAAGGTGGAATTTATGTTATTCGTAAGTTTTTTGGAATCATTTTGTTGGCAATATCAGCGCGTTTATTTACTGCTAATCTGACTTTATTGATAGAGCAGTTTCAGAAAGCTCAGTAATATGCTGTTTTTTTGCAGATAATAATGTCGGAACTCACCATAGATATTTTATTGGAAACCAACTGCTTTGTGTTGAATGGATATTAATCTGTGGTGAGTTCCGGTATCATTCCATTTGAATGGTAGCTGTTTGATATTTTGATACGCTCCTTTGGTGTCTATTTCTCGTTGATGATGAATTTCTTCATTCCGTCTGTAAAATAAGTTTCATATTTATCTCCTTCGCCTGAGCAAATAAAATAAGCATCCAGTTCAGGATGTGCTTCACAAAATGCTTTGGCTGAGTCCAGTCCCATCACCATGAAAGCAGTGGCGTATGCATCGGCACTGGCGCAATCTTTTGCAATGACAGTGGAGGACAGGATACTATGTTGTACTGGATATCCGGTGCGTGGGTCTATGGTATGTGCATATTTCTTTCCACCTTTGTAATAGAAATTACGATAATTCCCTGATGTTGCCATGCCTACGTCACTAATGGCAAGCACAGTCTGTAATTCCTGGTTTACTGACAAGGAGTCATCTACAGGTTTGTTTATGCCGATACGCCAAGCGTTCATTTTGGAATTTTTGCCTCTTACCACTACTTCACCGCCTATATCTACCATATAGTTTTTTATCCCTTTACGTTCCAATAGCCTTGCTACTGCATCTACTCCGAATCCCTTGGCTATAGCGCTGCAATCCAGCATTATACGAGGGTCTTTTTTCATAATCCGGTTGTTCTGTAAATCTATTTTTTGATATCCTATCATTTGGCGTAAGCTGTCCACTATCAGTGAATCCACTCCTGTAGATTTTTTGAATCCGAATCCCCATGCATTTACCAAAGGTGCGACGGTGATATCAAAGGCTCCATGGGTTTCATCGGATATTTTCTTTGAGAGATGGAATACATGTACGAAAAAACTGTCAACTTCCGTCTTTTCATTGTGGTTTACGCGGGTGATTACGGAATTCGGATTGAAAGGAGAGAGGGAGTTGTCCACTTTCTTCAGTTCAGTTTCTATTTCTTCTTTCAGATTATCTTCGGACTGGTAGGTGATTTTGTATACTGTACCGAATACAAAGCCTTCATCCGTACGGAAAGGGGCTTGCTTTTTTAGAATAATAATTGTTCCTATTATCAGAATTGCTAGAAACGGCAATTGCCATGCTAATTTTTTTTTATTCATACCTGTATTTTAGTTAAGAAAGAAATAAATGTTCTATTAAAATTTTAACGCCGATAATAATCAAAACCAAACCTCCCCATAATTCCATGCGCAGGTTGAAACGCTTGCCGCAAAATACACCTATCAGACTTCCTAATGTTGAGATAACAAAAGAGGTAAAGCCGATGATGACAATAGGAGAAAGAATAGAAGTGAAAGAGTTTATTCCTACAAAAGCAAATGATATACCGATGGCCAAAGCATCAATGCTGGTTGCTATAGCCAGCGTAACAACCACTTTTAATTTAGTGGGGTCGAAGCAGCGTTTGTCTTCATTGCTGAAGCTCTCTTTTATCATACGCCCTCCCAAAAAGGCCAATAACCCAAAAGCGATCCAATGGTCATAATTCTCTATCAGGTGACTGAATCGGCTGGCGGCAAACCAGCCGATAAGCGGCATGACAGCCTGGAAAAGGCCGAAGAAGAATGCCATAATAAAAAAAGTGCGCCAGCAAATGCGACGCATGATAATTCCGCTTGTTATGGAAACTGTGAAACAGTCCATAGCAAGACTGATGGCAAGGAGCCATATTTCTAAAGTTGTCATTGGTTAAAATGGTAATTTGTATATTAAACTGTATGTTACTCCTAAGTTAGTCGAGTTGTTTTTTCCAAAACCGGGAATATACCAAGGTTCGGTGTGTTCCGCCTTTTTTATGTTCATGCGTATACGGTAACGTAGTGACCATCCCATGTAGAAATTCTTGTACACATTTACCTTTATTCCAGCCAGCAGTTCTGCCCAGGTTACTGTGGTCTTAATTCCGTCATAACTGAAAGGAATTTCAGGAAATCCCCATGTAGGATCCTTCATTGTCGGAGCATCTACATCGTATGAAAAAGAGGTGAATCCGTAACGTATGCCTCCATATAGAAAACCAGGCAGATAGGGCTTCTTGAAAAAGAAGTTGTAGTTCATGCCTATGCGGAAATAAGGAGCTGAGGCTTTATAATGTATATTGGTACCGTCATCAGTAGTGTCGGTGGTTCCATATCCAATTTCAGCTACGGGGACATAACGGTTTTTCAAATTGACCTCCACGCTGATTTCTGTACTTGTAATGTCACCTCCAAAAATTTTGCTTCCCAGGCCAAATATATCTACACCGATAGTAGTTCCCTGATAGAAGGGTACCTTTTCTTCCTCTATGGTTGTTTTTTTTTCTTGTGCCGCCAGTGTGGGGCTGTACAACAGCATACTACTCAGTAGCGTTAACAACGTAATATATGTTGAAATTCTTTTTTTCTTCATTATTGATGTCCGAATTTACAATCTCGATAGATTTTAGGTTATAGGTGGTGTATTTAATGTCTTCCACTTTATAAAACATCATGGTGCCACATTCTATATTCTGCAAGTAGGGGATATTTTGGTGAATGAGTGTGATAGTGTCACGCATCTTTTCCGTATAATGCAATACGTAGGTAGTTTTTGATGTATAACTCAAAGGCAGGCTCATACTGCTTTCCGCTTTATTGAATATCGTGTCATTCATCAATGAGTCTTTTACTACGGTTTCCTTAATAGTTCCATCTTCCAGTGTGTCACGTACAATCACATCGGTAGTGATAAATCCAGTGACGTCAAAAGCCGGACTGAATTTTACAGCTTGGTGTGTCTCTGCATCCAGAAAGTCGAAATGGGCAAAGGAATTGGTGGTAAGCGGACAATCGCTTTCCCCACAGCTTTGCATCAAGGTGCTTACGGTAATCAGGAGCAATAAGATAATGGCTGGTAGTTTCTTCATTTTAAAACTCTTTCTCTATTTTATAATTATTGCGTTCAGGAGCATTCCGGGCTATCAATTCTCCTATGAATCCAGCCAGAAACAGTTGGGTTCCCAAAATCATCAAAGTTAGGGCCAGATAGAAGTAAGGAGAATCAGTAATTAATATATAAGGTAAACCATGTGACAAGGCATATAGTTTGTTCGCTCCGATGATAATGACGGAAATGAAACCAAGAATAAACATCAATGATCCCATAAACCCGAAGAAGTGCATCGGCTTGATACCGAATTTGGATAAAAACCACAGAGTAATGAGGTCTAGATAACCATTGAAGAAACGGTTTAATCCGCCGAATTTTGTTTTACCGAATTTTCGTGCCTGATGGTGTACTACCTTCTCGGCTATCTTAGGAAAACCTGCATTCTTTGCCAGATAGGGGATATAGCGGTGCATTTCACCGTATACTTCGATGTTCTTTACGACATCACGACGATAAGCTTTTAGTCCGCAATTGAAGTCGTGCAGGTTCTTGATGCCTGAAACGGCACGTGCTGTGGCGTTGAATAGTTTGGTCGGAATGGTTTTTGATAACGGGTCGTAGCGTTTTTGCTTGTATCCCGATACTAAGTCGTAGCCATCTTCTGTAATCATTCTGTATAATTCCGGTATTTCGTCCGGGCTGTCCTGCAAGTCGGCATCCATTGTAATCACCACATCACCTTGCGCCTTTTCAAAACCACAATACAAGGCAGGGGACTTGCCGTAGTTCCGGCGGAATTTGATACCTTTTACGTTGTCCGACTCCGAGCGTAGTTTCTCTATCACTTGCCAGGAGTGGTCGGTGCTGCCGTCATTGACAAAAATTACTTCATAGCTGAAGTGGTTGGCATCCATTACACGTTGAATCCATGCGAATAGTTCCGGCAAAGATTCTTCTTCGTTATACAAAGGAATAACTACAGATATATCCATCTTTTATTCATTTTTCTTTTTACGCATCACGATCAATGCCGTAGGGATAGCCATTAGCATCCCGTAAAACATATTTTGTGATATCAGTTGAAATGTCATTTCCAGCGGGGTAAGTCCCGACAGTAAATCTATCGCTTCTTCGAATTGGTTCAGTGAGGTTGTCAGTTCGGCTCCGGCAGTTTCTTTGAACTGATTTAAGATGGAACGGTATGCCTCGAATACGAATCCACCGTCTATATAGCGGAAGTAGATGTAGTGAACTACCGCAACAAACAGAGAGGCGAACATATACATAAAGGTAGTGAATAGAAACGCACGTGAAAAAGTGATGCTTCCGTCACAATGCCGTTCTCTGAACTTTTTGGCAAATATGTATCCTAAAAAGGGTACTCCTATAGTCAGGACTATAAAAAGTAATTGTAGGAAAGGTATTCTCAATCCTAACGGGAAGAGCATGAATTTGAAGGCCCATAAAAGACCCATGCCCGTACCATAGCGCATGGCGCATTCCTGCAAAGTCGGTTTATAATTCGTCATTCTTTATTAATAAGTGCACAAAAGTACTTCTTTTACGGGAATCCGTCCTATAGTTATGGGTGAAAAATGTATTTTTTCTGCTAAAATCAAAAAAAAGTATTCGAAAGTATTGTAGTTTTGAAAATAATGTCTACCTTTGCACTCGCAAAACAAAAATGGGTAAGTCCTATACGGCCAGCTCCTGATGAATCCTCCAGGGCTTGATCGCAGCAAAGGTAGTTGGTTGTAGCGGCGCGATATAGTAAGCTTACCCACCCCCGCCTCTTTAGCTCAGTTGGCCAGAGCACGTGATTTGTAATCTCGGGGTCGTTGGTTCGAATCCGACAAGAGGCTCGGAAAAGCGAGAAGGACGAAGAAATCTTCATTCTTCTCGCTTTTTTTTATTATATTTGCGTTGATATTAGTTTTAAGGTTGGTACAACCGTTATTTAAGAGTTCTTTTTTATGATAGAGTCACAGATTGTGGCAAGAGTATTGCCGTCTAAATGCCGTGAAGCGGTAAAAGTCCTTTTGCAGGAAGTGTACGGATATGAAGATTTCCGTAATTTAGAAGTTTATGATGACTTGTTCAGAGGTAAGGAAAAATTGCAATTGTCTCAAGGACAATTAATTGAGGAGGTCATTATGGAAGCCGAAAAAGGGATCAAGGGTGACTCGTCTGCTCATAATTTGCTCCTGACAGCTCCGACCGGAGCCGGAAAATCATTGTTGTTTCAGCTCCCTGCTATTTATCTGGGTAATGAATATAAGCTTCTTACTCTTGTGGTTTCTCCGCTGAAAGCATTGATAGTGGACCAGGTTGAGGCGTTGCGGGAACTAGGGTATGAACGTGTGGCGTATGCTTCGTCCGATCTTTCACCTGAACAAAAGAACGAAGTATATCGTCGTGTCCGTGAAGGGGAGGTTGATCTTTTTTATCTTTCCCCTGAATTATTGTTGGCGTATGATATCAGTTATTTTGTAGGTGAACGCCGTATCGGACTGGTAGTGGTTGACGAGGCTCATACCGTGACCACTTGGGGTAAAGAGTTCCGGGTGGATTATTGGTTTCTAGGGCGTCATTTGGAAGCTTTAAAGAATGCGTTGGGGTATGTATTCCCTGTTTTTGCATTGACGGCCACTGCTGTGTGGAATCCCGAAGGCGGGAACGATATGATTTTTGATACCATCCGGTCGTTGCATCTTGCTCCGTGTGCCTTGTATGTGGGCACGGTGAAGCGTGAAAATATCGGCTTTGACATTACCGCCATGACCATAGAGGAGGGGGAAACCTACGATAAGGCCAAGCAACGTACTGTTGCCGCCCGGGTGGAGGATTTTCTGGACGGGCATAAGACTATCATTTATTATCCTTTTGCCGGAGGTATAGATATGAAACTGAAGACCTGGGTGTATCCGGCTAACTGGCATTGGGTGGCATCTTATTATGGTAAAAAGGATAAAGAGCAAAAAGCCGAAATTATACAAGCTTTTAAGGAGGGTGAGAAAAAAATAATCGTTGCTACGAAAGCTTTCGGTATGGGGGTGGATATCAGCGATATTGACCGTGTATATCATGTGGCTCCATCCAGCACCTTTGTCGATTATATTCAGGAGATTGGCCGTGCTGCCCGTGATAAGAACATTACGGGTGTGGCGGTGACGGATTTTAATGAGCGCGACTTTTATTATATGAAACGCCTGCATTCTGCGGGTGCCATCTCCCAGGAACAGTTGGGGATGATTCTGAAGAAAGTTTGGGAAATATATCTGATGAAAGGCTGTAGTGATGAAATGCAGATGTCTTTATCCGATTTTGAATTTGCAGTGAAGTTGCCTCGTAAAAAGAACAAGCTGGAATATGAATCGGATTTGGAGCAAGTCGTCAAAACGGCTTTGTTATGGATAGAAGAGGATTTGAGTTTCCGGCATGGCGGTTCTCCTGTTGAAATCAATTCACAGACGTTGTTTTCCGATGGCTATGTGCAGGAAAAGACGGGTGATGCCGCTTTCCGTAAAAAATACAAGCAGTACATGGTTCCCGTGAAAGGGGTTGAAGGAGTCTATAAGGTGGCTTTTGAATCTTTGTGGGAGAATTGTTTCTCGGAGATGGGATACCGTGAGTTTAAGCGCGATTTATACAATGGAAATCTCTTTGAGGGAGTTCGTGCGGCAGCTGTGGGTAAGCATGATGTCTTGTTAAAAGAGAGTGCGGCGGATATCTGCTCCAAGCTGGCAAGTCTCTTGAAGAGTTTGAAAGATTTGTTGACGGTGAGTCTGTATGGTAATAAAGGAAAGTTCGAGGAGGACGATTTGCGTAGTATTTTTGCGGCGTATGATATGGATGTTCCTTCTGCCAAGCGTTTTATCACTTCGTTACTGGAGTCCAGGGTAGAGGAGGGCAGAAGTGTGAGTTACATCACCAGTGCCAAGAAGAAAGATGAAGACAAACTGATGTTTACCGTTACCCGTGGTTTTGATTTGTTGCTTTCCCGTTACCAGAAGTTGTGTGCCCAGCGTATCACAGGAAAGAAAGGAGACCGGCTGTTGTTCTATGTCACTCCGTTCTCCGATCTCAATATGTTGCTCAACTTGTTGTCTATGCTCAATGTGGTGGACTTTACCGTAGAGGGGGGTGTTCCTTCTGTTGGAGTACGTGTCCGTGATGCGGAGATATTGAAAAAGGAAGCTGCTTCGGGGGACTATCAGAACCATGTGCTGGAGAATAATGAGAAAATATTCCAGGAACAGATAGAGTTGTTCCGGCTGTTCTTTGGCAATACAAAACTGAGCGATGAGCAGCGATGGGAGTTTATAGAGGATTATTTTACGGGGATGAGTTTGGAGGGATTGAAAGAAAAATATTCTTGTGTTGTGGAATGACAGCTGTAAGGGCTGTATAATATAACTCGTTGGCGAAATTAATTTTGCCTTGTATGATTTCACGTTAGTATATGAGGTTGTGCCAACGTTTTGACACAACCTCTACTTGATAGCCGACAACATGGGCATTAAATTCACTTGAAATGAATTTGTTTTCCAACTTTTATTGTTAATGCGAAGAGAATGACTTTGACGAATGCTACTCTTTATTTGGCTGGTACGCGCAAAGTCACGGAAGTTGGAATCAGCCTCTTGTCGGCAACCATGACGGTGGAGGAACGGGAAGACAATGTTGTGATAATTGATCATCGTTTTTGTTTTTAAAGGGTTGTTATTATCAGAAAAGTGTCAGGAAGGAACAAGGCGCACACTGCTGCGGCGTCCGGTGAAACTTGGTACAAGATCCGCGGAATCTTGTACCAGGATTTTTGTAATCTTGTGCCGGGGTGCGGCTGGTTCCTTCTGACACTGCAAAGATAACTTCACGTCCGTGCGGCGTGACCCCTTCCGACCCCTTTTGACCCCTTGGCGGATTGCGGGGGGAATCATGGCTCTCCAAGTGGAGGCAGACTAGTTGCAACTGGCAGCGGGGACACGGGGACAGTGGGGACAGCCCCTTTTTTTCTCACACACACGTGCGCGCGTATAAAGCCGGGGTCAGCTCTTGTGATACGTTCCCCCTACCGTCCACACTCATCGGACCCCTTGCTTGGTGAACCGTTTGGGCCGCCTTTTCCTGGTAGTAGGTTTTCATCGCCTTTTTCACCTCGGTGCGTATACGAAGGTCTGCATGCAGGGGGCCTCCCAGGAGCAGTGTGTTGTGTTATTTGGTTTTTTTACTGTAAGAGATGATTTTCTCTAGCAGCTCCGGCCATATGTCATCCTGTGGAAAGGCAGGCAGGGGGAAATAAGGTTCGGAGCCTTCGGTGAGTTGTTCTTCCTCGTTGGTGTCATTGGGAAACTCATTTTCCACCTTATTGTATCGCGCGCACGTGTGTGAGAAAAAAAGGGGCTGTCCCTGCTGTCCCCACTGTCCCTGCCTTGTAAGAATCGGCGGAACTGAATAACGGAAAATATTTTTCAGGAGGACTTGTCTTTAAAATTCACTTGAAATGAATTTGTTTTCCCACTTTTATTGTTAATGCGAAGAGAAGTCGTTATCTTCGCATTAACAATCCATTTAAGAAAAAGAGAATGATGAAATATCCCATTGGCATACAGAGTTTTGATCAAATAATAGAAGGTAATTGGGTCTATGTGGATAAGACCGATTTGGTTTATCGTTTGGTAACGACGACCAAAACTTGTTTTCTTAGCCGTCCCCGTCGTTTTGGGAAGAGCTTGTTGGTAAGCACGTTGGATGCCTATTTCAAGGGGCGCAAGGAACTTTTTGACGGCTTGATGATAGCGAAGTTGGAGAAAGACTGGCATCAGTATCCTGTGTTCAAGATAGATTTCAACGGTGTTAACTTTACGGAAAAAGGAAACTTGGAAGCTACCATAGAATATTATCTTGCCAACTGGGAGAAAATCTACGGAGAAACTCCCCGTGAGGTTCCTATGGGGAAGCGGTTCGAACAAATACTTTCTCTAGCCTATCAGCAAACGGGGCGTCGTGCCGTGGTGCTGGTAGATGAATATGACAAGCCTATTCTCGATGCATTGGATACTCCTCTGGAAGATGCCAACCGCGAAATCTTGAAAGCTTTCTATTCCACCTTCAAAGGGGCTGATGAATACTTGAGGTTTGTGTTGCTTACGGGAGTGACAAAATTTTCGCAAGTCAGTGTGTTCAGCGGGTTCAACCAGCCTAAAGATATAAGTATGGATAATCATTATGAAGCATTGTGTGGTGTGACTCAGGTGGAATTGGAACATTATTTTGCAGAACCTATTGCAAATTTGGCTGAAAAGTTCAATTATACAGTGGAGGAAATGAAAGACGTACTCAAAATGCAATACGATGGCTATCATTTTGGCAGCGGCTTGCTTGGTGTCTATAATCCTTTCAGCCTGCTCAATGCTTTTGATATGAACGATATCCGCGACTATTGGTTTGCATCAGGTACTCCTACTTATTTGATCAAACTTCTGCGGCATAACCACGAGCAGATGGATGAATTGACTGGGCGTTACTATGATCCTTCGATGTTTGTCGATTATAAGGCCGATGTGGAAAAACCGCTGCCTATGATTTATCAAAGCGGCTATCTGACGATCAAGGAATACGACTCCCGGAGAAACCGTTACCTGTTGGACTTTCCAAATAATGAGGTGAAAAAGGGATTTCTGACCATGGTGGCAGCCAATTATTTCAAACCCCAAGAGTTTGAAGTTTCCAACTGGATTGTAGATGCCGTCATTTTACTTGAGGAAGGGGAAACTACGGCTTTTTGTTCAGCTTTAACTTCTTTCCTTGCGGATATACCTTATGATTCTCATGGCTCGATAAAGACGGTTGAAGCGACAGAAAAACATTTTCAATATACTTTCTATCTGATTCTCCGTTTGCTTGGGGTATATTGCCTGTTGCATGTGGAGAAAACTCAGTCAAGAGGAAGAGTGGACTGTGTATTGGAGACAAAGGATTATGTATATATATTTGAGTTTAAACTGGATGGTACGGCTGCTGAAGCCTTGCAGCAGATAGAGGACAAAGGATATGCTACACCTTATCAGACAGACACGCGCAAAGTCACGGCTATTGGTGTCAGTTTTTCATCGGAAACCATGACGGTGGAGGAATGGGAGGAAAAAACGTTGTAGCCCAGTTGAGATTAAATAATAGTGCAAAAGTAATGCCTCAAGCCGGAATCGTCACGATCCCTCTTGAGGCAGTCTTCATTTATGGAATTGGGAATATAAACCGCTTACGCTTTAAAATTGCGTGCTATTTTTTTATATCCATATACGGCACGGTTACCCAATTCTTCTTCAATGCGGAGCAACTGGTTGTATTTTGCCATACGGTCGCTACGGCTCAGTGAACCGGTTTTAATCTGTCCGCTATTGGTGGCTACGGCGATATCTGCAATGGTAGCATCTTCCGTTTCACCGGAGCGGTGGCTGGTCACAGTGGTGTAGCCGTTACGTTGGGCCATTTCGATAGCATCCAGAGTTTCAGTCAGCGAACCGATCTGGTTTACTTTTACCAGGATAGAGTTTGCACAACCTTCACTGATTCCTTTTTCCAGGAACTTCACATTGGTAACGAACAAGTCATCACCTACCAGCTGGCAGCGGTTGCCCAGACGCTCGGTCAGCATGCGCCATCCTTCCCAGTCGTTTTCTGCCATACCATCCTCTATCGAATCAATGGGGTAGTCCCAACTCAATTTTTCCAGATAGGCAACCTGTTCGGCGGCACTGCGCTTTTCCCCTTTGGGGCCTTCAAACTTGGTATAGTCATAGATGCCGTCATGATAAAATTCGGAAGAAGCACAATCCAGACCGATGGTGATATGTTTGAACGGTTCATATCCGGCAGCTTCAATAGCGGCAAGGATACAATTCAAAGCATCTTCGGTGCCATCCAGTGCAGGGGCAAAACCGCCTTCATCTCCTACGGCTGTGCTTAGTCCGCGTTTTTTCAGCACCTCTTTCAAAGCATGGAATACTTCTGCGCCCATCCGTAAGGCCTCACGGAATGTCTTTGCGCCGACAGGACGAATCATGAATTCTTGAAAAGCGATAGGAGCGTCGCTATGCGAGCCTCCGTTAATGATGTTCATCATCGGGACGGGCATGACATAGGTATTTGTTCCGCCGATGTATCTGTAAAGAGGGATATCCAGATAGTTGGCGGCAGCTTTTGCCACAGCCAGGGATACGCCCAAAATAGCATTTGCGCCCAGTTTTGATTTAGTTGGGGTTCCATCCAGATCAAGCATGGCTTTGTCAATGCCACGTTGGTCCATAGAGTCCATTCCTTTCAATGCCGGAGCGATAAGGGTATTTATATTTTCTACAGCTTTTAATACGCCTTTGCCCCCGTAACGGGTCTTGTCACCGTCACGTAGCTCCAATGCCTCATGTTCACCGGTTGACGCACCCGATGGGACAGAGGCACGGCCCATAATCCCTGATTCCAATATCACATCCACTTCCACAGTGGGGTTACCACGTGAATCCAAAATCTCTCTTCCTTTAATCTCTGCTATTTTCATATAATTCTAATTTTATAAGATGGTTTTATTTTAATAACAATAGAGAAGCCGGATTTGTTGAGGTGCCAGGGAAAGTTTTTTCATGATATTTACTTTTTTATTTCTTTCCACAGAGTACATCCGTCTTCTTTTTTCGTCTCCCTTTAATAAAAGCTAGAGATCAATATGAAAATAAAATGGATAGTGGGGGGGCTGTTATGGGCAAGTTCTTACTTGCAGGCTGCCGCACAGGAATATAAACTGTGGTATGACGAACCCGCTCAGGTTTGGACTGAAGCGCTTCCGCTGGGTAACGGGCGGTTGGGAGCGATGGTATTCGGCAATCCCGGTGTGGAGCATATCCAGTTGAACGAAGAAACTATTTGGGCAGGACGTCCCAATAATAATGCTAATCCCGATGCGTTGGAATATATTCCCAAAGTGCGCCGGTTGGTGTTCGAGGGAAAATATCTTGAAGCACAAACGTTGGCTACCGAGAAAGTAATGGCGAAGACCAATAGCGGTATGCCCTATCAATCGTTTGGCGATCTGCATATTTCTTTTCCGGGGCATACACGTTATTCCGATTACTATAGGGAACTGAGCCTGGATTCAGCTCGTACCATCGTGCGTTATAAGGTGGACGGGGTGACTTATCAGCGTGAAACACTGACGTCGTTTGCCGATCAGGTAGTTATGGTGCGTCTTACTGCCAGCCAACCCGGAAAGATTACTTGTAACGCCAATCTTACTACTCCGCATCAGGATGTGATGGTTGCGACGGAAGGGGAGGAGGTTACCCTTTCGGGCGTATCTTCCTGGCATGAAGGACTCAAAGGGAAGGTTGAATTTCAGGGACGTATGACTGCACGTACTCAGGGAGGAACCCGGTCTTGTCGTGACGGAGTCTTGAGTATAGAAGGGGCGGACGAGGCTGTGATTTATATTTCCATTGCTACCAACTTTACTAATTACAAGGATATAACAGGTAACCAAGTGGAGCGTGCGAAGAACTATCTGCGCCGGGCTGTAAGTAAAGATTATATGACATCACGTAAGGCACACGTCGATTTTTTCAAGCAATATATGGACCGTGTCTCTTTGGATTTAGGCATAGACAAATATGCAGGGGTAACCACTGATATGCGTGTACAGAATTTCAAGGAAACGAAGGATGATTTTCTGGTGGCCACTTATTTCCGTTTCGGCCGCTATCTGTTGATTTGTTCTTCACAGCCGGGTGGGCAGCCTGCTAATTTGCAAGGCATTTGGAATGATAAATTATTTCCTTCCTGGGATAGTAAATATACATGTAATATCAATGTTGAAATGAACTATTGGCCGGCCGAAGTGACGAATCTCAGCGAATTGCACGAGCCTTTGATACAACTGATCCGTGAAGTGAGTGAAACAGGGCGTGAGTCGGCCAAGATTATGTATGGGGCGGATGGCTGGGTATTGCATCACAATACGGATATATGGCGTGTTACCGGAGCTATAGACAAGGCTCCGTCGGGATTATGGCCTACGGGTGGAGCCTGGCTGTGCCGTCATTTGTGGGAACGTTATCTTTATACAGGCGATATGGAATTTCTCCGCTCGGCTTACCCTATCATGAAAGAAGCCGGTAAGTTTTTTGATGAAATCATGGTGAAGGAACCGTTGCATAACTGGTTGGTGGTATGTCCGAGCAATTCTCCGGAGAATACTCATGCAGGCAGTAACGGGAAAGCGACTACGGCTGCCGGGTGTACTTTGGATAACCAGCTGATATTCGATTTGTGGAATCAGATAATCACGACCGCCCGTCTGTTGGGTACGGATGCTGAATTTGCCACCCGTTTGGAACAGCGTTTAAAGGAAATGGCGCCCATGCAGATAGGACGTTGGGGGCAATTGCAGGAATGGATGATGGATTGGGACAATCCGCAGGATGTGCACCGTCATGTGTCACACCTTTATGGTTTGTTCCCCGGTAATCAGATTTCTCCTTACCGTACTCCCGAATTGTTTGATGCGGCACGTACTTCGCTGATTCATCGTGGCGATCCGTCTACCGGATGGAGTATGGGATGGAAGGTATGTTTGTGGGCCCGTCTGTTGGATGGTGACCATGCTTATAAACTGATAACCGATCAGTTGACTCTCGTACGTAACGAGAAGAAAAAAGGAGGAACTTATCCTAATTTGTTTGATGCCCATCCACCTTTTCAGATTGACGGTAATTTTGGTTGTACGGCGGGTATCGTAGAAATGCTGATGCAGAGCCACGATGGTTTTATTTATTTACTTCCCGCATTGCCGGCGCAATGGAAAGAGGGAAGCGTGAACGGGATTATAGCCCGTGGAGGTTTTGAATTGGATTTGAGTTGGAAGAATGGTAAAGTGAGCCGGTTGGTGGTGAAATCCCGTAATGGGGGAAACTGTCGTTTGCGTTCTTTAAATCCGCTGGCAGGCAAAGGGCTGAGAAAGGCGAAAGGAGAGAATCCGAATAAATTGTATGCCATACCCGAAATCTTACAGCCGATTATAAATAAAGAAGCGAAATTGAATAAAGTTGAGTTGAAAAAAACTTATCTTTATGATCTGGAAACCAAAGCAGGTGAAGAGTATATATTCTTAGGTAAGTGATGATTCTTGCATTGATTGTAAGGATGAAAAATAGTAAAAAGAAGAAATATGAAAAGAACAGGATTAAACATTATTTGCTCATTGTTGCTGGCAGGTGGAATGTGTGCATGTACTGCCACTCCTAAACAGACCGAAGAAATCAAATGGAGCGAACGTATGGCTCAGTCGGAAATGCAACGTTTCCCTGAGCCTTGGATGATAGAAAAAGCGAAAAAGCCTCGTTGGGGCTATACGCACGGACTGGTGGTGAAATCCATGTTGGAGGAATGGAAACATACCGGTGACACTGCCTATTATAATTATGCAAAAATATATGCAGACAGTCTGATAGACACCGACGGTAAGATAAAGACCATGAAATATCTTTCTTTTAATATTGATAATATCAATGCCGGAAAGATTTTATTCGATTTTTATGAAAAGACGGGAGACGGGCGTTATAAGGTGGCGATGGATACTCTTCGCAAACAACTGGCCGAACAGCCCCGTACCAGTGAAGGCGGTTTCTGGCACAAACTGGTATATCCGCACCAGATGTGGCTGGATGGTATATTCATGGCTTCTCCTTATCTGGCTCAATATGGTAACGTATTCAAGGATACTACGGTCAATGCCGATATTGTGAATCAAATAAAGCTGATTGCCCGTAAAACGTATGATCCTAAAACCGGTTTGTTCTATCATGGCTGGGATGAGAGCAAGACACAAAATTGGGCAAATAAGGAAACCGGGTGCTCACCCAACTTCTGGAGCCGCAGTATAGGCTGGTATGCCGCTGCCGTGGTGGATGTATTGGACTATATGCCGGCGCAGTTCGAAGGACGCGACAGCATTATGACGATTATAAATACGTTGGCCGAAGGCATTGTAAAATACCAGGAGCCTGAAACAGGGGTATGGTGGCAGGTGACTGACCAGAATAACCGTAAAGGAAATTATCTGGAATCTTCCGCTTCATCGCTTTTTGTATATTTCTTGTGTAAAGCGGTGAATAAAGGATATATTCCTGTGGAGTATAAAGCGGCCGCAGAGCGTGGTTTTAATGGCCTGATCAAACAGTTCATTAAAGAAGAGCCTGATGGTTCATACACTATTACCAACTGTTGTGCTGTTGCAGGATTAGGCGGTAAAGGAAACCGGGATGGAAGTTTTGCTTATTACATAGGTGAGCCGGTGATAGAGAACGATCCGAAATCAGTAGGTTCCTTTATTTTGGCAGCTATTGAATATGAGAAAATGAAGCAGTAGGAATAATCTGAAAAAGATGAGGACATTTGTCAAAAAGGTCTTCATCTTTTCCGTAAACATAAGGACCTTTTTTAAACACCTTGTTGTTTTGATAAAAGCTCTTGTTTGGAGATTGTCAATTAATTAATAAACGAATTTGAAAATACAATGATGAACAGACACGCATTACTTTCCTTATTGGCTTTATTGCTATGTTGCTCTACTTCGTTGCCGGCGCAGAAAGCGAAAACGTATATTCCCTGGAAGAACGGCAAACTGGTGGTGTCCGAGGAGGGACGCTACCTGAAGCATGAAAATGGAGTACCTTTCTTCTGGTTGGGTGAAACCGGATGGCTGATGCCGCAACGCTTGAATCGTGACGAGGTTTCTTACTATCTGAATAAGTGCAAGGATGCTGGATATAACATGGTGCAGGTGCAGGTATTGAACGGTGTGCCTTCCATGAATATTTACGGCCAGTATTCCATGACAGACGGTTTTAAATTCAAAGATATCAACCGCAAAGGGATTTATGGATATTGGGACCACATGGACTATATTATTAAAAGTGCCGCTTCACGGGGCATCTATATAGGGATGGTATGTATTTGGGGAACTCCCGTGGAACAAGGGCTGATGAATGAAAAAGAAGCCGTGGCATACGGTAAGTTTCTTGCAGAACGTTACAAGGATGAGCCGAATATTATTTGGATGATAGGAGGGGATATCCGCGGTGATAATAAGACGGAGGTATGGGATGCGTTGGCAAACAGTATCCGCAGCATAGACAAAGGTCATCTGATGACTTTCCATCCGCGTGGACGTACCACGTCGGCTACTTGGTTTAATGACCGCGAATGGCTGGATTTCAATATGTTCCAAAGCGGACACCGTCGTTACGGGCAGCGTAACGGTGATGGTGACTATCCCATCGAAGAGAATACGGAAGAAGATAACTGGCGTTTTGTGGAAGCCAGTCAGGCAAAGACTCCGTTGAAACCGGTGATTGATGACGAACCTATTTATGAAGACATTCCACAGGGGCTGCATGATCCCAATGAAACCCGTTGGAATCAGCACGATGTACGTCGTTATGCCTATTGGTCGGTATTTGCCGGATCATTCGGGCACTCATACGGTCATAATGATATCATGCAATTTATCCGTCCCGGATATGGAGCCTCTTTCGGTGCCGACGGACGTAAGAAAGCATGGTGGGATGCTTTGGAAGACCCCGGTTTCAATCAGATGAAATATCTGAAGAACTTGATGCTGACTTTTCCTTTCTTTGAACGTGTGCCCGATCAGAGTGTCATTGCAGGAACTAACGGCGAACGCTATGACCGTGCCATCGCTACCCGTGGAAATGACTATTTGCTGGTTTACAATTACTCAGGACGTCCTATGCAGATCGATTTGAGCAAAATCAGCGGTGCGAAAAAGAATGCATGGTGGTATAGCGCGAAGGACGGTAAGTTGGAATATATCGGTGAGTTTGACAGTAAAGTCACTCCTTTCCAGCATGATAGCGGTTATCTGAGCGGCAATGATCAGGTTCTGATTGTTGTGGATTCTGCGAAGGATTATGTGCAGAAAGCTTGGACAGCCTTGCCGGATGCCATACAGAAATGGAATAAGTAAGAAATATGCATATCATGAAAAAACAAGTATTATTAATCATTCTTCTGGCACTTCCGTTGTGGTTGAAGGCAGCGGATGTTTCGGTTACCGGCCTGCGTACCGAGCAGATGGTAGATCCCATGGGGTTGGATACTGCTGCTCCCCGTATGAGCTGGCGGTTGGAATCTTCTCAAAGAAATGTGATGCAGACCGCCTACCGGATCTTGGTTGCGTCTTCTCCCGAACTTTTAGCACAGGATAAAGGAGATTTGTGGGATTCCGGAAAAGTGGAATCCGATGCGTCCGTATGGATTCCCTATCAAGGGAAGCGTTTGAAAAGCAATCAGCGTGTTTACTGGAAAGTGAGAAGCTATACCAATCGCGGTGAGACAGAATGGAGCGAGCCTGCCCGATGGGGGATGGGACCTTTAGGTGAGATTCATTGGAAAGGACGATGGATAGGTTGGGACGCTGCGTTTGCATGGGACCGGGAAGATTCACACAGCCGTTTGAGCTCTCGTTATTTACGTACGGAATTTAAAACGCAAGCCAAGGAGATAAAGTATGCTACCCTTCATTTGTGCGGTTTGGGTATGTACGAACTGTTCATTAACGGTCAGCGGATAGGTGATCAGGTATTGGCGCCGGCTCCAAGTGATTATCGTCGTACTGTGCTTTACAATTCTTTTGATGTCACCAAACAGGTTGCCGGAGGAAATGCCGACAATGCCATCGGAGTGACCCTGGGCAACGGACGTTTCTACACTATGCGTCAAAATTACAAACCTTATAAGATTCCTACTTTTGGTTACCCCAAGTTGCGTCTGAATCTGATTATAGAATATACCGACGGCAGTATCCAGCGTATCAACAGTGATGAGAAATGGCGTTTGACGGCTCAAGGGCCTATACGTAGCAATAATGAATACGATGGTGAGATTTACGATGCCCGTATGGAATTGGGAAACTGGACACAGCCCGGTTATGATGATTCCAAATGGCTGAAGGCGCAACGTGTTTCATTGCCGTACGGTACACTCCGCGGCAATACCGCTCCCAACATGAAAGTGATGAAAACGCTGAAGCCGGCTGTCTTCAAGCAATATGGTGACCGTTATATGATTGATTTCGGTCAGAATATGGCAGGATGGGTGCGTATTAACATAGCGAAAGCCGCTGCGGGAGATACGATTTGCATACGTTATGCCGAACGGGTAAAGAACGACGGTACGGAACTGGATGTGGAAAATCTCCGCCATAGCCAGAGTACGGATTATTATATCTGCAACGGTAAAGAAAACAACACCTCCTGGAGTTCCCGTTTTTCTTATCATGGATTCCAATATGTAGAAGTGACAGGTTATAAAAATCTGAAAGCGGAAGATTTGGTTGCTGAAGTAGTATATGATGACTTGGAAGATAACGGTACTTTCGAGTGTTCCAATGATATCATGAACCGGGTTTATCGGAATGCCTGGTGGGGAATTTCCAGTAATTATAAAGGAGTGCCTTTGGATTGTCCGCAGCGTGACGAGCGCCAGCCCTGGCTTGGCGACCATGCTATGGGAACGTGGGGGGAAAGTTTCATGTTCAATAATGGAAACACCTATGCCAAATGGGCGGATGATATCCGTGAAGCGCAGCGTGAAGACGGTTGTATTCCTGATATTTGTCCGGCTTATTACAATTATTATACATCGGAAATGACATGGTCGTCCACATTCCCGGTAATCTGTGATATGGTTTATGAACAGTTCGGCAACATCGAACCTATTCGTAAGAATTATGCCGCTATCAAGAAATGGATGCACCATATACGCAGTGAGTTCACCACAGAGGATGGAGTGATTAACGCCGATAAATACGGTGACTGGTGTATGCCTCCCGAATCACCGGAGCTGATTCACAGTCAGGACCCTGCCCGCAAGACGGATGGAGCACTGATTGCTACAGCCTACTATTATAAGGTATCGCAAATGCTGGCCAAGTTCGCCCGTTTGCAAGGTCTGGAAGATGAGGCGAAAGGATTCGAGAAGGATGCAGCAAAAATCAAAGACTGCTTCAACGCCCGTTTCCTTACGGTTAAGAAGGGAACTTCTCCGGTACAAACGCCGCATGTTCTTTATCCCGACAGCATATTCTATGGTAACAATACGGTGACAGCCAATATCCTGCCGCTGGCTTTCGATATGGTTCCTGAGGCCTATAGGGAAGAAGTGGAGAAAAATGTAATAACAGGCATTATCACCCGGAATAAAGGTCATATCAGCAGTGGGGTGATAGGTATGAACTGGATGATGCGTGAGCTTACCCGTATGGGGCGTGGCGATGTTGCTTTCCTGTTGGCAAGCAACAAGACTTATCCCAGTTATGGCTATATGATAGAAAAGGGAGCTACTGCCATTTGGGAATTGTGGAACGGTGATACCGCCAATCGTTGGATGAACAGTTGTAACCATGTGATGATATTGGGTGATCTATTGACTTGGTATTTCCGTGATTTAGCCGGATTTAATCCGGCACAGCCCGCTTACAAACAAATCATCCTTAAACCTGATTTTTCCATCCAGGAGTTGAGTTATGTCAAGGCTTCGCACAACACTTTATATGGCAAGATGATTAGTAACTGGAAGAAGACCCTTACGCATCTGGAATGGGATATCACGGTTCCCTGCAATACCACTGCATTGGTTTATCTTCCAACGTTGGACGAGAAGGCGGTAAAAGACAAGGACGTTACCTTTGTACGTCGGGAAGGCAACTCTACCGTATGGAGTGTTCCTTCGGGGAACTATCATTTTTCGGTTAGCATGGACCCTTCTTCAGGTAAAAACCGTGCAGGTATCGTGGAAGATCAGTTCCTATACGAACAAGCTTCTTTTCCCGAATGTCACGGCGCTACTATTGTGGAATTGAAGAACGGAGACCTGGTAGCCTCTTTCTTTGGAGGCACTAAAGAGCGTAATCCGGATTGTTGTATCTGGGTATGTCGCAAGCCGAAGGGCGCGACGGAATGGAGCGCACCTTATCTGGCTGCCGACGGGGTGTTTAGTCTGGATGATCCGCAGGCTGTCTTGGCAGGCATTACGGCAGAATCCACTCCGGCGGATGCCGGCCCCGTGGCTTCTACGTTTAAAGGGGACAAGTTCCGGGCACGCCGCAAGGCTTGTTGGAATCCTGTGCTTTTCCAGATCCCCGGCGGAGATCTGATCCTGTTCTATAAAATAGGATTGAAAGTAGCCGATTGGAGTGGTTGGCTGGTACGTTCTAAAGATGGTGGAAAAACTTGGAGCCAACGTGAACCGTTGCCAAAAGGTTTCTTAGGTCCTATTAAAAATAAGCCGGAGTATGTGGATGGCCGTATTATCTGTCCTTCCAGTACGGAAGGCGATGGAGGATGGCGTATCCATTTTGAAATTTCGGATGATAAAGGAAAGACTTGGAAGATGGTAGGTCCTGTAGAGGCGGAAATGAGTGTGCCTACAGCTTTGCGTAAGGAAAATGCAGCCAATGTAGACGATCAGGAAGGCGGTGAAGCCATAAAAGGAGAAGGCGAGAAGCCTATTTATGCTATCCAGCCCAGCATTTTGCGTCATAAGGATGGGCGTTTGCAGGTACTTTGCCGTACACGTAACGCACAGATTGCCACTTCATGGAGCAGTGACAACGGTGAAACATGGAGCAAAGTCACTTTGCTTGATGTTCCCAATAATAATTCGGGCACGGATGCCGTAACCATGAAGGATGGCCGCCATGTATTGATTTATAATGATTTCAGCACATTGCCGGGTACTCCGAAAGGGCCGCGTACACCGTTGTGTGTGGCGGTTTCGGATGATGGCATTCACTGGAAGAATGTAATGACATTGGAAGACAGTCCCATCAGCCAGTATTCTTATCCGTCCATCATTCAGGGCAAGGATGGCAAACTGCATGCCGTATATACCTGGCGCCGTCAGCGTGTGGCTTATAAAGAGTTGGATTTGAGCAAACTGAAATAATACAATTGTGGATAAAGGAATTCTTTGATAGAGAGTATTGGAGAATTTGAAAAAAACGGGTGTCTGAAATGAAAATCAGATACCCGTTTTTTTGAAAACAGACTCCCATTATCCGCCAATGAAAGCTCTTTCTAAAGATACAGAATATGAAATAATTATAAATAGAGTACAAACGTTTCTTATTATCGTCCTCCCTTTATAAAGAAAAGAATAAGTGACAGATTATTATGAAAAGCATTAGACTACTACTTTTACTGGCTTCCGGAGTAACTACGGGAGCATTTGCCCAGTCGGGCGGGCTGACGGATATGAGCCAAAGTCGTTTTGCCAAGATGGCCAATACGGAATTAGGTGCCGTGCATTGGACAGATGGCTTTTGGGGCGACCGTTTCAATGTATATAGCCATACCTCCTTGCAAAGTATGTGGGATACATGGAACAATCCCGATGTTTCGCATGGCTTCCGTAACTTTGAAATAGCTGCCGGTGTTTGCGAGGGCGAACATTGGGGACCTCCCTTTCATGACGGTGATATGTATAAATGGATGGAAGGGGTGGCTTCCGTGTATGCCGTCACGAAAGATCCCGAATTGGATAAACTGATGGATCACTTCATTGAACATGTGGTGAAAGCCCAGCGTGCGGACGGTTACATCCATACCCCTGTCATCATCGAGGAAAAGAATAAGGGGATTGACACTCATTCGGACAAACAGCAACAGACGGTAATTGGCACCAAAGTAGGAGGTGAGGACGAGAAAGGTGCATTTGCCAATCGTCTGAATTTTGAAACCTACAATTTGGGGCATCTGATGATGGCAGGTATCATTCATCGCCGTGCCACCGGAAAGACTACTTTATTCGATGCTGCCGTAAAAGCGACGGACTTCCTCTGTCATTTCTATGAAACCGCTTCTGCGGAACTGGCAAGAAATGCCATTTGTCCCTCCCATTATATGGGTGTGGTGGAAATGTACCGTGCTACAGGGAATCCCCGTTATCTGGAACTTTCCAAGAATCTGATTGATATCCGTGGAATGGTGGAAAACGGCACCGATGATAATCAGGACCGTATTCCGTTCCGTCAGCAATACAATGCGATGGGACATGCCGTGCGTTCCAATTACCTGTATGCCGGTGTGACCGATGTGTATGCCGAAACAGGAGAAGACCAACTGATGAAAAACCTGACCAGCATCTGGAAAGACATTGTGACCCGCAAGATGTATGTTACAGGAGCGTGCGGTGCGCTGTATGACGGCACTTCGCCGGATGGAACCTGCTATGAGCCGGACAGCATTCAGAAAGTACACCAAAGCTATGGCCGTCCTTATCAGTTGCCTAATAGTACGGCGCATAACGAGACCTGTGCCAATATCGGCAATATGCTTTTCAACTGGCGTATGCTGGAAGTGACGGGCGATGCCAAATATGCGGATATTGTGGAAACCGCCCTTTACAACAGTGTGTTGAGTGGTGTCAGTCTGGATGGAAAGAAATATTTCTATACCAACCCGTTGCGCATCAGTGCGGATTTGCCATATACACTTCGCTGGCCTAAAGAACGTACTGAGTATATCAGCTGCTTCTGTTGTCCGCCTAATACGCTGCGCACCGTTTGCCAAGCCCAGAACTATGCTTATACGGTGACTCCGAATGCGGTATATTGCAATTTGTATGGAGCGAATACACTGGCTACAACTTTGAAGGAAACGGGAAAGATCGGGCTGGTGCAAGAAACGGAGTATCCGTGGGAAGGTGCTGTGAAGCTGACTGTTACCGAAGCTCCGAAACCGTCAAAGAAGAAAGCGTTTTCTTTGTTCCTCCGTGTTCCTGACTGGTGCGAGAAGGCAACTTTGAAGGTAAATGGCGAACCGGTGCAAGGAACCTGGAAAGCGAATACATACGCCGAGGTAAACCGCATCTGGAAGAAAGGGGACTGTGTGGAATGGGTGATGGATATGCCTGTAAAATTGCTGGAAGCCAATCCGTTGGCCGAAGAAATCCGTAACCAGGTAGTGGTGAAACGTGGGCCGTTGGTCTACTGTCTGGAAAGTATGGATATAGAAGGCGGGCATAAGATAGACAATGTGCTGATACCTGCCGATATCCGGTTGACTCCGAAAAAAATAACCATCGAAGGCAGTCCGATTGTCGCATTGGATGGTACTGCCCGTCTGGTCGATGAAGTATCATGGAAAGATACCTTGTACCGCGAGGTAGGAAAGGCCGACAAACCGGTCCATATCCGTCTGATTCCTTATTATGCATGGGGAAACCGCGGAAAGGCTGAAATGACGGTATGGATGCCTTTGGCACGGACTAATCACTAACCACTTACCCCTAATTAGTTACAAATGAAAAAAATATTCATAACCACTGCCGCGCTGCTGATAGCTTGTACACTGTCAGCAGCCGATTTGTTCGTATCTCCGGAAGGCAATGACCGGAATCCGGGTACCAAAGACTCTCCGAAAGCCACCCTTACAGCCGCATTGCGTCAGGCAAGGGAACTTCGTCGCCTTAATGATGAAAGTGTAAAAGGTGGCATCACCATTCATTTGGAGGCAGGTGACTACCATCTGTACGAACCCGTCTTTATCCGTCCGGAGGACAGCGGGACGGAAGCGTCACCTACCGTCATCACTTCGGATGGAAATGCCGTTCTGAATGGTGGGGTGGAAATCAGGAACTGGAAGAAGCAAGGAAAGTTGTGGGTAGCCGATGTTCCTATGTTTAACGGGCGTCCGCTGGATTTCCGGCAACTGTGGATCAATGGGCAAAAGGCTGTTCGTGCAAGGGATGTGGCAGACTTTGAAAAGATGTACCGCATCATCAACAACGACCCCCAAAACGAAATACTGTGGGTACCTGCCGCTGCTGTAAAGAAAATACAGAAGGCCCGATATGCCGAAATGGTCCTTCATGAAATGTGGTGTGTGGCAAATCTCCGTATCAAGTCGGTCGAAATACAGGGAGACAGTGCCGCCGTGCGTTTCCATCATCCTGAAAGCCGCATCCAGTTCGAGCACCCGTGGCCGCGTCCTATGGTGACCAAGGATGGTCATAACTCGGCTTTCTATCTGACCAATGCCATGGAATTGCTGGATGAACCCGGCGAGTGGTATCACGACATTGAAAGCCGTAAAATATATTATTATCCTCGGAAAGGAGAGAAGATAAGCAAAGCCGTAGTTCCCGGCATCGAAACGTTGGTATGGGTGGAAGGAACGATAGACCGTCCGGTAAAGCACATCCGTTTTGACAATATTGCTTTCCAATATACCACCTGGATGCGTCCCTCTTTGCAAGGTCATGTTCCTCTTCAGGCAGGTATGTATATGACAGACGGATATAAAATCCGTCCTTCCATGATTCGTAAGAACAATCATAAACTGGATAATCAAGGTTGGTTGGGCCGTCCGGCATCGGCAGTCGTAGTCAAGGCTGCCTGGGATATTGATTTCGAGAAGTGCCGTTTCCAGCATTTGGGCTCTACAGGCATTGATTATGAATGGGCCACCGATGGAGGACATATAAACGGCTGTCTGTTCCGTGATATTGCCGGGAACGGTATTGTAGCGGGCAGTTTCAGCCCTGCCGCTCACGAAACACATCTTCCATACGATCCTGCCGACCGTCGTGAGGTCTGTACCGGACTGACCATTTCCAACAACTACATCAACGATGTGACCAATGAAGACTGGGGCACTTTGGGCATTTGCGCCGGTTATGTCAGTGATATCAATATCGAGCACAATGAAATCAGTGATGTATCCTATTCGGGCATCAGTCTGGGATGGGGGTGGACACGTACGGTAAACTGTATGCGCAATAACCGCGTGCACGCCAACCTGATTCATCACTATGCCAAGCACATGTATGATGTAGCCGGTATTTATACATTAGGTTCACAACCCCATAGCCGGATTACGGAAAATTGCGTTTCCGACATATTTTCACCCGGTTATGCACACGATCCCAATCATTGGTTCTATCTTTACACCGACGAAGGATCTTCATTTATCACCGTCAAGGACAACTGGACGGAAGGAGAGAAGTTCCTGAAGAACGCCAACGGTCCGGGCAATACATGGGAAAACAATGGTCCGATGGTGAACGACAGCATCAAGGCAAATGCCGGACTGCCCAAAGAATATAGCTATTTGAAGGAAAAATAAAACGTGATACCATTATGAAAAACAAACTTGCCACTTTAGTCGGAGCACTTGCATTGAGTGCTGCCGCCTCCGCCCAGACCTGGATCTGGTATCCGGGTGATTATGAGATATGGCTGGGCAACCGGATGAACAACCGCCGTACGGAACGCGGTGCTTTTTTCCCTCCCTTCTGGAAAACGGACAGCCATTATGTGGTAGTGGAATTCAGCAAGAAATTGGACCTGGCGGAACCGGAAGAAATCTTCATTGCCGCCGAAGGAAAATACAATGTGAAATTGGACGGCAAACTGCAATTCGGTATGCCCTCCACCTTGAAACTCCCCGCAGGAAAACACAGCCTGAACATCAAAGTGTGGAATCAGTCCACTCCCCCCACTATTTATGTGAAAGGAAAAACCGTAAATACGGACAAGACCTGGAAAGTAACCTACGAAGACAAGGAATGGATAGACGAAAGCGGAAAAGCCAGTGATACTTCTGCCACCGTTTATATGGATGCAGGGTGTTGGAACTTTGACGGAGCCACCCAACTGCCTTCCAAGTTTTCATTGGCCAGAAAACCGATGAAAGCAGTTTCCTCCACTCCCCGGAAAGAAGGGGTATTGTACGACTTCGGAAAAGAAACCTTTGGTTATATCACTCTGAAAGAGGTAAAGGGAAAAGGAACGATCCATATCTATTACGGTGAAAGTCCTGAAGAAGCCTTGGATACGGAATATTGCTGTAGATACTAATTGAAAAGTGCGCCAATATTCCAGTTGAAAATTGCGCCACCATAGGATAAGTATAATGACCTTTG
>NZ_JBDFXP010000015.1:0-114069 GCF_040911965.1 Phocaeicola sp. RTP21359st1_B8_RTP21360_211022 | reverse complement strand
CGGGTATAACGGGATGGAGCCAGGTTACGGGTTTCCGTGGGGAAACGAAGGAACTAAAAGACATGGAGGGCCGTATCTGTGGTGATATCTGGTATTTGGAGCACTGGAGCTTCGGTCTGGACCTTTACATCATGTACAGGACGGTGGCGAATGTCTTCCGTGGCGAGAAGAATGCCTATTAGTAAAACGGGCTGTTCTTAACGATCCTTCTCGATGAGGGTCCTTAGTAATTTAGCAGTTAAAAAACTTTGTTTTTGCAGCCTGTTATTTCCGTCTGCCGGCCGGAAATGGAACATAGCCGGCACTAATGTTAGATCAGAACCCTTGTCCTTTGTGAAAAGTGCAGGGGGAGCTCCGGGAACGAGAGCGCTTGTTCCCGGAGCTTTAATAATAAAGAAGATTATCCGATTAGGATTTATTCAGCTTTAAAAATAAACGCGGATTATACAATAACCCGTAACAGGAAGGATTTTTATCTATATGATAGTCTGTTTCGGTGTGTCGGTACCGGCCGGATGATCTTAGTAAAAAATTCCCTCTGCCAGTAGTATCACTCTCTACTTGAGAGCAGAAACGAACACTGGCAAAGGGAAACCTTGGAAAAAGAAATTACCTTTCCAAATATCCGAACACCCCTTCCGCGTCAAAACAAGGACAAGCCTTCGGGATGCTTCCGCTCATATCCCTATGTCCCCTTATCCGGGCACCGGGAAAAAGCTTTGCCAGACGCATCAGCAACAAGGTAAGCTGTTCTGTCTGCTCTGCGGTCCGGGTGTCTGCCGGATGTCCGTCCGCATCCAGACCGCCCTCGTAGCAGATGCCGATGCTGCAACGGTTCCAGGGACGGCAGTGTGCCCCCACTTCCAGCAGTTTGCGGTGCTGGGTGATGGTGCCGTCGCGACGGATATAGAAGTGGTAACCTACAGTCCGGAAACCACGGGTCTTATGGTCACGAAGTAATTGCTCGGCAGTATAGTCTTTGTCACAACGTGTGGCGCTACAGTGGAGGATGAGGTATCGCACTGATTCGCGTCCTTGCATCAGCGGTCCGTCCTCTACGGTGAGGAGTTGGCGTTCGTTTTTCATTTCTTCCTCACCGATTATCATTGGGAATGTTTCTTGTATCATAATAAATTGAGAATTGGAAAATGTTGTGTTTGTTCTTTAGATGAGGGATGCGCAACTGGTAATGCCCAAAGCGGTGAGTGCCGCGATGGCTGCCTGGATAACTGCCCGGAGGATTTGTGTCCAGGTGATTTTCTTGGATTCGTGGTTGGATTCATTCATGGAAATATCTGTTTTTTGTCAGTTTAAAATGCGAATGGAACAAAAGGAGGTTACGGAACTGGCGGACGGACACGGGGGAGTGAAAGAAGAGTCCGTGTCGCCCGTGTTCCATAATCACATCATGCTATCTCTGTGGAGCGGAACAAGCCGGTCAGCTATTTTCGTCTGCCGGTTCGCCGGAGGCGGCTGGAATGCGGGAGGCGTCAGCGTCGTCAGCGGCAATGCCGGCGGCAGAAGAATTGCCCGTCAGGTCTACCGTAGTCTTTCCGGCCTTCAATGCCTTCACTACTTCGGCGGCTGCCTTGCGCGTGGGAACCAGTTGGAATTCGGCATCTTGGCGCAGGTTGTTGAAACGGACGCCCGGAGCCCACAGTACGTTCACCTCGGTGATGTTCTCCACAGTGAACTCTGCCATCGAATGGGCGCCGAGGCTTCGGATACTGTTCGAAAATACGCCCAGATCGCCCATCTGTATCTGCTGTCCGTTCAACAACTGCTCGCGCAGGCAGTCCACGGCAAGAATAAGGATGGCTTGGATATCGGCGCGCGAGTATACACATCCGTGGCTGGCAATGTGGTAACAGAACTTGTCCAGTGTCATTACTTGTGAGTACTGGGCGTTGGCATACGCCTTCTTGGCCGCGTCTTTGTCGGTGGGGTTACCACGCATGCAGGTGCTGTAGTTGATCATGATAAATAGGGTTTTAAGAGATGAAAAATAAAAAATGAATTTCGTCAGTGAAGAGGGAGAATACTTTACTTTTCTTGCGGATTGCACGTAGGTAACGTGTAAGGCTGAAGGTTAGTAACGTATGGGGTTACATGTTAGTAACATGCTAGGCCGAAGGTTAGTAACGTATCGGCTCCCTCATTGTTGACATTGCAAAGATAGGTACTGTGAAATGCGTGCTGACGCTTTATGACACCTTGTGGCACTTTATGGCTTTCATCCTGTTCCAAAGAGCTTGCAGGGCTATCCGGGGCTGCCCAGATGCCGGTTGATCAGTGTCACTTGGCGGCTCGTGAAGACTTTTTGCGAGGTATGGTAACCCGTTGCGGATAACTCTTCCATCAAAGGGGGACAGCCGTTTATCCACCTCATCAGATGCCGGGTGGCTATCCGGGGATTTGAACCGGGAAAATAGAGCAGAGCCAGGCTACCTTTTGTCATGGATGGGAAATAAAGGAAATCTTTCATATTTATACATTTTAAATTCAGGAATCTTGCAAACTTGCAGAACTTGCACTCTCTCTCACACCCACACACGTACGTGTGTGCATGCGCGCGTTGAATTCGTATTCGCCACGCCCCACTTTGACCAGCTGTCCGCGTTCGGTCATACGTTTCAGCAGCGAGTCCACCGAGCCTGCCGGAACTCCTACCTGTTCTCCTTTGTCGATGGCTTCGTTGCGGGTGAAGCGCAGGGGAAGGCAGTCGAACAGGGTTTCGGGAGTCATGTTCGCCGATGGTGCGGTGGGGGTTCCTGCGGGCAGGAGCGAGAGAATGTGGCATGCATGGCGGTACAGAGGTTCCACCAGGGCCAGCACGGCATAAAAGTCGTCGGTGCGGATGGAGAGGTTGAATTGCGGTACGATTCCGTCTGCTATGTTTTCTTGTGGAATATGGGCCGACGGGGTCAGTCCGGGACAGTTCAGCAGGGTACGCACGATGTTTTCCTGTGGTTCACCGCTCCTTTCGCCTCCCGGCAGCAGGGATTCCAGAGAGCGCAGCAGGGCGATAATGCTTATGATGCGGAAGATATTGATGGCAATACGGGTTACGGCGCTTTTCATCTGGTTACCGTGAATGGCGGAGGCTCGTCCGAATACACGGGCAAAGTGGAAGTTGAATATCTCTTTTTGCTCGTGGGTGAGCTTCATGTTGATGTTGCTCACCGAAGCGGTGATGGCGTCCAGCACTTCTTTCCATTGTGCCCCCCATTCCAGGAAACGGGAGTCATAGTCTGTATCCGCTTCGTTGAACTGGTCTTCCCATTCTTCAATGGCAGGCATATAGTAGAACAGCTGGCGAGAGAACAATCCGTTTTCGGCCGATGGGATAAGGGGCTTGATTTGTGCAGGCGTGCCGCTGAGAAGTACGCAGAGGAACGTGACGTTACATTCGCGGTATTCGTGATTGGTGCGCCGGTTGTAGGCCAGCCGGTCATGGTCGAAACATTTCCGGAGGAGGTCGCTCCAGTGTCCGTGGTCGCCTCCAATGGCGGTGCTCACGGTGTCGGCCTCGGTTTCGCATATCAGTCCTACGCCTCCGGAGTCCATCAGGTTTTCCTGTATGCCTGTACCGGTATTGTCACCGGCTATGAGGAGCATTTTCAGCTGGGGCTGTTCGGGTTCGGGGGTATTTGCCTTTTCCTTCCCCAAAGTGTCCCATTTGGTCTTTTCCATGCGGTAGGTCTTTATTTTTTCCCGGTAGGTGTCCAGCAGCGCGTTGTGTATGGGTTCTGCCAAACGGCGTACCCAGGTCAGTGCACCTTTGCCGGAAGCGGGAGGCGCGGTGACGAATACTTGCAGACAGGGATATTTGTGCTTTCGTCCGTACACAAAACTTACCAGTTTGTTGAGGGTGCTTCCCAGCACGGTTGCCGCACCCAGCAGCAGGATATCCCGTTGGGCGGGAGAGTTACCGCAGTCTATGATTCCTTGCAGGAAGGCGGGCCAGCGGTAGTCGGGGAAAGAGGGAAGTCGGGCAGGGAGGATGGTTTTGGACACGACGTCGGACAGGGGGGAGGCTGGGTCCGTGAAAACGGCATCGGGCGGAGTCCCGTCGGAAGCATCCGGATGGGCATTATAGGATACGCGCGCACGTGTGTGGGTGTGGAGAGACTGCAAGTTCTGCAAGTTTGCAAGTTTCGGGTCCATTTTCACCCCGGCCACCTCTGCCAGATGGAAGACGGTTCCCAGGGAATTTCTGCCTGTTCCTTTGGTCAGGGCATGTCCGTACAGTTTGTCTGCTTCATCGTGGTGGTACTTTTCGGATATGCGGCAGATGCGGTGGAACCGGGTGCGTCCTTCTTCTCCGCAACTGTTGGCTATGGCAAAGGCCAGCGGCATATATTCCTGATAGGTGGGGGCCACATTGACTCCCGCTTGTTCGATGGCTGTTACCAGCTGTTCCAAGATAGAAATAGAATCGTTCATTTTTTAATATTTATGGTTATTGATTTTCGCTTCTCCGTCGTGCGACAGAAAACAGGCTCTGGACAAGTCGGCATTGGCCCTGTCCACTTTCAGCTCGTATTTCCATTCCAGATACTCCCATGCGGTGTGCAGGGCATTGTCGAAGGATTCTTCCACGCTCAGGAAAGGGTTTATGCGGTAAGGGATAAACAGTTTTACTCCCTGGTTTCCGGGGCTGACAAAGGAAAGTACGGGGTGCAGCACTTCATCGGCAAAGAGGCGGTCGCGCCACATTGCCGCTTCTTCGGTGGAAGCCAGTTCGTCAATATCTATGACAAAGAGGCCCGAAGGAACTTGCATGCATTGCTCTTTGCAGTAAGAGAAGATACCTGCCGGAGTGACATACGGTAAAAGGGTCTGTTTATTCTTTCGGAACACTTGCTTGTCTCCGAGTCCGGCTCTGACTTTACGCGTCAGTTCTTCCAGTTGCGGATTGGTACTGATGTAGGTATGAAGCCCTGCCACACTGCATATACATGTGGGTATTTTATTGGTGACGGGTGCATTGAAAAATGACATGATGTATTCTTTCATAAAAGAAATTGATTTTGATTTATCTGCACAAATATACGGGTAGGGAATGACGTATGGAAATCGGTTCATAACCGTTTACTATCTGTTTACTATTGGTGCATGCTATTGATTATATATTGATAAAATATGGATTTTGATTAACGATCTGTTGATAATAATTAAAGAATAGAGAAAAGAAATAGTATATGAATGAAAAACCTGATATGATGATAAATATTTATGGCGGAAACAATCTGATTGCCCCTGTGGCGTCTTCCGCCATTCAGAACTTTTATGGCGACCGGGGTGATGAGGCCGCCGACCAACCGGAAGGTTCTGAGAAAACGGAGAGTACAGAAAGTGTGATGGATGAGAAGCCGGCACAGGAGCCGGCGGAACTGTCGGATGATGAATTTTACGTATCGGTCTATATACCCGATATAAAGGTGATGAGGGCTTACAAGATACTTTTGGGAGAGTGTACCACGGCACGCGAACTGGCGGTGGTGGTAGGAAAGATGCTGGCCGATGAGAACTGTAGGAATGTAGACAAACACACGGTGGTGAAAGCGGCTTTCATCAAGTCGTTGCTACCTTTTGCCAAACGGCTTGTGTCGGGCGGTACGATAGCCAATATACGGGCGCAGATTAATAATATGCTGGCTAGTAAATAATTTTTTCAGTTATCCTCTTACTCCATTGGCACGTTAGCAAATCGGCAAATTATTTATGTTGCGGGATTATCAGATAGAGATGAAAACACGTCTGATGGAAGCGTGGAAAGCTCACCGGAGTGTGATGGTGCAGATGCCTACCGGTACGGGCAAGACACATTTGCTGGCATCTGTGGTCAGTGAGTTCGTGTCTTCTGCCGGCAGCGGGGTATGGCTTATTGCCCATCGTAGGGAACTGGTGGCGCAAATGGAGGAAACGCTGGCTAAATATGGTATCCGGAGGGAGGATACTCCGGTCAGGGTGATGTCTGTCCAATGGCTGTCCCGGCACTGGAATGAGGCGGGTGATGCTCCGGGACTGATTGTGATAGACGAGGCTCATCATGCCTTGGCCGCTTCTTACACGGAGATGTGGAAGCGTTATCCTGCCGCAAAGAAACTGGGTGTGACTGCCACACCTTGCCGCCTGAACCGTAGGGGGTTCACGGAACTGTTCGAGGTACTGGTTACTTCGTGGAGTATTGCCGAGTTTATTGAAAAAGGCGTGTTGTCTGTGTTCGATTATGTATCCATCCGTCCCGGCAGCGAGGAGCAGCGGCTCATTGACGGTCTGGAGAAACGGGGGGCCGATGGGGATTATCAGGTGAAAGAGATGGATGCGGTACTGAACAGGCGTCCCGGTATCGAGCGCCTGTACCGCAGTGTCAGGCAGTTTGCTTCCGGCAAGAAGGGGATGGTGTATGCCATCAGCATTGAACATGCCCGGCGGATAGCGGAGTATTACAGCAGGCGGGGAGTGAATGCGGTGGCTGTGGACAGCAAGACTCCTGCTATGGAGCGTAAGCGGATGGTGGAGGAGTTCAGACATGGAAAAATCGAGGTGCTGGTGAATGTGGATGTATTCAGCGAGGGGTTCGACTGTCCCGATGTGGAGTTTGTACAACTGGCCCGTCCTACTTTGTCACTGGCTAAATATTTGCAGCAGGTAGGGCGCGGATTGCGGAGATCGGAGGGCAAGGAGGCGTGTATGCTGATAGACAATGTGGGGCTGTACCGCATTTTCGGGCTTCCTACACAGCGATGGAACTGGGATGCTATGTTCCGGGGACGGATGGCGGGAAAGGGGAGTTTGCCCGGACGGATGAACTGTGATGCTTCCGTTACCGCTTTTCCGGTGGTGGAAAGGCCGGCTGAAGCCGGTGGGGACTTGGTGGTGGTTATGGAGCACGGGCGTTTGCTTTCTTCCATCAGAGAGCAGGCTTTGCCGGATGAGAAGGAGCAGTCACCGTCATGCAGTCTGAGGGCATTTGTAGATAAGGAAACAGGTCTTTGGGGATTGGAAAAGGGAGATGGGATGCTGCCGGACGCTTCGTTTAAAGAGATTTTGAGTATCAAAGGACGTTTTGCCGTGGGGAGGCTTCGGAACGGGTGTGTCCGGGTACTGGATGATACGGGGGCTTTGGTGGCCGAACCGGGGCATTGCCGTGAGGTGAGGTTTCTGAAAGATGACTTGTTGCAAGTCCGTCATGCCGGGAATTCGGTGTCTTATGTGGATTTACGGAACGGCCGGTGTTATTCTGTCCGCCCGCGTGTCCTCAGATACGGGAGCATAGAATTGTTACAGGTGAACCGTACTTATTACAGCAGGACGAGGCAGGTGTATGCCAATACATGCGGGTTGCCTTCTTCGTCCATCGTGTGGATGGGGTTTTATGTGAAGATGTACGATGGCAGAGTGCCTTCCCGATGCCGCCGCATGGAAGATGGAGGCTTTTGTTGTGAACCGCAGGTTTGTCTGTTGGAGGGGGATGAGGAGCGTGCTTATTACCTGAGCGGATGGTTGCCGGATCAAAGTATTGTGGTGATGGATGAGGAGGGACGGTATTATCATGTGGAGAAAGGGCATGGAAAGCGTTATGTGGCCTGTAACCGTCCGTCGGACCGGAGTGAGGATTTTGATGAGGCGGTGGCATTGCTCCGAAGACAGGCGGACGAGCGTGTGGAGAAACGCTTGCGTGAGGAGAAGTGCGAGTATGAACGGAAACGGCAGCGTATAATCAGCAGGAGTGTGGAGGCCGTACCTTTTCAAATAGGAGTGAAATGGGGGCTGAGGACAGCGGAGCGGATTTTGATTCCACCTGTCTATCGGAGGATATTGCATCCGGTGGGTGGTTATTGCGCCTATCAGGACAGTTCCTGCCAGTGGGGGGTACTGGCTGTAGATGGAAGGATCATTATCCGGGCCCGGTATATGGAAGTGGAGATAGACAGGGATGGAACGGCGCGTCTTACTTTGGTTCCGGGGAAGATGGAAACGGTGAAGCTGACGGACTGATAGGATAAAAAGCAGGGGATAACTTTTTGTCAAACCGATATTTGGCGATGGAATACGTATCATTATGAAAAGTTTTGTAACTTTGCATCCGATTTTTAAAAAGGAGATATTGATATGGAATTACCTGATGACCCGATGATGCTTTTCAGCATGGTGAATATGAAACTTCGTGACTGCTATCATTCGCTGGACGAGCTTTGTGATGATATGAATGTAGACAAGGAGCTGTTGGTGAAAAAACTGAAGGCGGCCGGATTTGAGTATAGTAAGGAAAACAACAAGTTTTGGTAGATAGAGGGATCAGCCCGTTCCGGAAGAATGTGTGGAACGGGCTGATTTTTTTATTGAGGTACCTATTGATTATTTTTGTATAAGTCCTGTTTCCGGTATTGCAACAGGGATGTTCCGGTATGTCGCTTGAAGAAACGTCTTAAGGTGGCAAGATTGGCAAACCGGGTTCTTTGAACGATTTCCTGTATGCTGATGGATGGATTCTCCAATAGTGCGTAAATCTCTTGCAGGGTATAATGTATAATCCATTCTTTGGGGGATTTTCCGCTTACCAGGGTCAAGGCTTCAGTCAGGTATTTGGAGGAAACATGCAACTTTTCGGCATAGAACGCCACTTCTTTGTTTTCTTTGTAATGCTTTAACAGCAAATCCAGAAAGAAGTATCCGATTTCTTCTTTATGCAAGGTGGTGACTTTATGTTCTTTTACCGTGCTGTAATAGTCTGCATAAAGTTCCAGAAAAGGTAATTTCAGCAGATTGGTAATAGATTCTTTTGTAAATAAATAAGTTGGCGAAGTGGCTCTGTTGTATAATAACCGGAAATAGATGGAGAACTGTTCCGCTTTCTCTTGGGATAGCGAATAGACGCAGTGGGTCTGGGTGTAGGTATGAAAACCGGTCGGAAAACGTTTGATACTTCCATTGATCACGTCATAAAAAAGGACATTTGAAAAAGTACAATAGTCGATGGTGAAAGTCGGGCTGGATTTTATAAATGAAACCAGGAATCCCGGCATGAAAATAAGAATGTCGTTTGCGCAAATAACATATTTCCGGAGGCCAACCTGGATCTCGGCATTTCCTTCGGTACATATACCCAAAACTCCTGCCGGCATATAAGAGGGGTATTTGCTGAAAGGCACTGTGTGCGCATCCATATAAATACTGAAATCTTGGTCGGACAGTCCTTCTTTGGTATCCTGTGGTTTTGGGTTATTATATAACATACTTTGTATCAAATCTAGCTTCACAAAATTAGAATTTAATGATACATTCCACCGGGAGTAGTGGACATAAGGGAAAATAAAACGGAAAAAAACTACGTGTATTTGATTTTTTTAATATACTGATAGGAAAACAATTTGAGCTTTCCGTAAGTTGTAGGAGAACACGGAAAATTATTCTTTTTTACAGAAAGAAGGGTGAATTCAAAAAGACCGTTTGATTGGTTTTTGAATTCACCCTTTATGAATGGATCGGAGTTATTTTTGCGCCAGTAATTTGGCTATGGCACGGTCGGGTTTCCCGGTTTCTGTCAGGGGAAGTTTGAATACCGGAACAAAACGTTTGGGACGCCAGTAGGGAGGTAATTGATGTGTGCAGGTCTGTTCTATGTCGTCGGGCAGTTGTCCTTCGGCAAGCAGTACAATGATTTCTCCGAATTTTTCGTCGGGGGCGGAGGTGATCAGGAAAGGAACGGACAGGTGTTCTTTCAATGCGGCCTCTACTTGTTCTATCTGCACTTTTACTCCTCCTGTATTGATCGTGTTGTCTTTTCTGCCTAGAATGCGGAATTGGTTCTGTCCGTTTATCTCGGCTATGTCATTGGTCACCAGTTCTTTTTCGCAAATTTCGGGAGCGTATATCACCAAGGTGTTTTCTTTACTCAGACGGATCTGTATGCTCTCGAAAGGGGTGTACCAGTCTGAAGCTTCAGGACCGTTCAGTCTGCGTAGGGCAATGTGTGACAAGGTTTCGGTCATGCCGTAGGTAGACCATACGGCATGGGGGAAATCTTTTAACGCAGCGTTCAGTTGGGAGTCGATAGGACCGCCTCCGATAATGAGGTGTCTGATTTGTTGCAATATCGCTTTCTCTTCGGGAACTTGCAGTGAGTTATAGACTTGCATGGGGATCATGGCGGCAAAGACGGGTGCTTTTGTCAGGTCTTTTAAAGGATGTCCGGAGGGGGTGACAGGCAGCAAGTCCAGTCCCGCTACCAAGGCACGTATTACCACCATTTTTCCGGCAATGTATTGCAAGGGCATACAAAGCAGGGCGGAATCTTCTTTTTGCAGTCCGAGGAAGGAACAGGTGAGGCAGGCGCTTTCCATCATGCGTTCTTTTTCTACATACAGTTCCTTGGGTTTGCCGGTGGAGCCTGAAGTATGTACCGGCAGGGTGTCTGCCGGGTCAAACCATTCGGAAAGAAAGGAGAAAAGTTCCTGCCGGAAACTTCGGTTGTCGGCAGGGATATTCATTCTTACCATTTCAATTTCCCAGTTGGAGTAGGGGATGCTTTCTATCAGAATGGTCTGTTTGTTTCTATTGGTGCAGAATTTTGTCATTGTTTCAGCCAGTTTAGTAAGTCGGGTTCTTGTTCTTCGGGGTGGAACCAAAGGCAGTCCCCTTCGATGTGAAGCGGATAGTCTATATTGTCGGTAAACAGCAAGCCGGTACCTAGTCCTTGGGGGAGGGCGGGCTGCAAGGTGGCACACCATTGTGCGATGGCATTCAGTCCGATATTGGACTCCAGAGCGGAAGTGACCCATGAGCCGATGCCTCTTTCAGCCGCCAGTTCCATCCATTCTTCGGAGCCGCTGATTCCTCCGTGCAGAGAAGGTTTCAGGATAATGTACTGAGGACGGATGGTTTCCAGCAATTCTATTTTCCGGTCGCGCCGGTTGATGCCTATCAGCTCTTCATCCAGTGCAATGGGAAAGGGGGTGGCGGCACAGAGCCGGGCCATTTCATTCCATTGCCCCGCACGGATGGGCTGTTCGATGGAATGGAGCTGGAATTCGGAAAGACGATGTAACTTTTCGAGGGCATCGGCAGGAGAGAAAGCACCGTTGGCATCTACACGCAGTTCGATTTGGGCTGGGGTGAAATGCCGGCGGATGTGCGCCAGCAGCTCCAGTTCCTTTTCAAAGTCGATGGCGCCTATTTTGAGTTTGATGCAGCGGAAGCCTTGCTGCATCTTTTCCCCGATGCGCCGGTACATCTCGTCAAAGTTTCCCATCCAGATGAGTCCGTTGATGGGGATGCCCTCTTTGCCTTTGCTGAACGGGGTGTGCCAGAATTGCAGGCTGCGTGCCCGGAAATGCAGCAGGGCGGTTTCCATACCGAACAGGATGGACGGATAGGGAAGCAAGGCTTCCCGGTCTATTTCCCCGTTCTTTTCCAAGTTCTTGCAGGCAGTGGCCAACACCTCGTCGTATGAGGGGATATCGTCACAACTCAGGGCAGGGAGAGGGGCACATTCACCCACGCCATAGTGGCGGCTGCCGGTGTCGGTGAGGAGGATGTACCATACATCCCGGGTGGTATATACTCCTCTGGAAGTACCTGCCGGTTGCTTGAAGTGTAATTGTTTTTTTATAATTCGGGTTTGGAACATTCTTATTAGTGATTAGTGGTTAATGGGAAGCAAGGAGGACTATTGGGTTGTCCTCCACCGGAAAAATGAACCACTGATTATGGGAACTTCGGATAATCCTGGAACCGTGGCTTGCGTTTTTCCAAAAATGCCTTTCCTCCTTCCTGTGCTTCCTCTGTCATGTAATACAGCATGGTGGCATCTCCGGCAAGTTCTTGTATGCCGGCTTGTCCGTCCAGTTCGGCATTTAGTCCGGCTTTGATCATACGAAGAGCGAGCGGGCTGTGCTCCATCATCTTTTCTGCCCATGCCACGGTTTCGTCTTCCAGGCGGTCGAAAGGAACGACTGTATTGACCAATCCCATTTCCAGTGCTTCCTGTGCGGAGTATTGACGGCAAAGGAACCATATTTCACGGGCTTTCTTCTGCCCTACGATGCGTGCCAGATAGGAAGAGCCGAATCCGGCGTCGAAGCTGCCTACCTTGGGACCTGTCTGTCCGAAAATGGCATTCTCTGAGGCAATGGTCAGATCGCATACCACATGCAGCACATGACCGCCGCCGATGGCGTAACCGTTTACCATGGCGATGACCGGTTTAGGCAGTGACCGGATTTGCTTTTGTACGTCCAGCACATTCAGACGGGGAACTCCATCCGTGCCGATATAGCCGCCATGACCTTTTACGTGCATATCTCCCCCGCTGCAGAAGGCTTTGTCGCCTGCTCCGGTCAGAACCACTACATTGATATCCTGGCACTCGCGGCAGTAATACAGGGCGTCGCTGATTTCCGAAGTGGTGGTGGGGGTGAACGCGTTGCGGTAACGCGGACGGTTGATGGTGATTTTCGCTATTCCGTTGTAAAAGTCAAACAGAATATCCTGATATTCTTTGATGGTTTTCCATTCTCTTGTTTCCATTATTCATTTTTATTTTTAAGTCCGTGATAATATTCTCTTAACAGGGTGGTGTCTTTTTCCTTGTCGGTAAACACCTCCAGCAGCATGGGTTGCATCCGTGTCTCGGGTGAGGTGAATGGCTGCATCGCTTCTTCCAGCTCTTCTTCTCCGGTCACTTTCATGTAAATAAAGCCGCGTTCTTCCGCCCAGCCTTTGGCGGTGGTGTAATGCTCGGCTGTGATAAACTCCCTGGAACGGCTTGATTTGTCCATTCCAGGCAGGGTGTGGAATATTTCTCCTCCTTCGTTATTCAGTAACAGGATGCGGATGTTGGCACCGTAATTTTGATTCCACAGTGCGTTCATGTCATAGAAGAAGCTCAAGTCGCCTATGATGATGAAATTCAGCTTGCTGGAAGCGGCGGCATAACCGATGGCGGTGGACAGGGAGCCTTCTATGCCGTTCACTCCCCGGTTGCAACAGATTTCCACCTGGGGAGGAACTGTAAATAACTGTGCATAGCGCACGGTGGAGCTGTTTGCCAGATGCAGGGCACAGGGTTCGGGCAATGCCCGGATGAGTTTTCCGATAACGGAGATTTCGGAATAAGCAAGGTCCGGCATCGGAATGGTTTTGCAATAGTTTTCCCACATCAGCGGATAATGGGTAGGTTTGTTGTCCAGCAGGAAAGCTATTTTTTCCAAGAACTCAAACGGATCCATCTCGATGACGGTGGTCAGGCAACCGTATAAATCGGCTATCTTCCCGTCGGCGGCAACATGCCAGTGTTCGCGCGGGGGATGATTGCGCAGGTATTTCTTCAATTGTTTGGATACGATGTGTCCGCCGTAGGTAATCAGTATTTCGGGGGCCATGTCTTCCTGGCGTTCCGGTGTCATGGAATAAACGGCGGCGTCGAAATTCTTGATAGGAATGCCGGGGATGGTCTGGTTGCCCAGATGTTCCGTCAGCCAGGCGAAATGTTTATAAAGCGGTTTCACATATTTTTTCTCGAACAGGTAAATCAGATTCATCTGGCCTACCACAACCATGCGCTTGTTGTACTTGTTCAGCCGTTCGATCAGTTCCTTATAGTCACGGTCGTACACGCTCAGTCCCTGATAACGGGTGATGACACGTACTTCGGGAAGTGTTTTGGCGGTGAAGCGGTAAATGGGTTCGGAAATGGGTACATTGATATGTACAGGCCCTTTGCCGTGGTGGGTGGTTTCCAGTATGGCTTCGTTGATAAGGCGGTTGCAAAACCATTCGTCTTCCTCAGTATGTACTTCGGGCAGGTTGACAGACATCTTGACTAACGTTCCGAACACATGGGGCTGGGGCAGGGTTTGTCCGTCCATTTGTCCTATCCAGGCAGCGGGGCGGTCGGCGGAAATGACAATCAGAGGTACTTGTTGGTAAAAGGCTTCGGCTACGGCAGGGTGCAGGTTCAGCAGGGCCGAACCGGAAGTGCAGCATACTGCGGCAGGGCCTCCCCCTTGTAAAGATAGGCCGATGGCAAAAAAACCGGCACTGCGTTCATCGGTTACAGAATAACAAGTGAAGTCCTCTATATTGGCCAGAGTATGTACGATGGCAGCATTACGGCTGCCGGGACAAAGCACTATTTTCCGCACACCGTGCGCTTTGAGAAGTGCCACCAACTGAAGTATGTTCTTTTTGTCTGAATACATTATTCTTCTACTTTAATTGTTTCCATTTATTTACTTATAAAGTCAGGATGAAGGATGCTCCGCATCGTATTCATCTTGTCTCCCGTTTCCATCCATTCCGATTCTACTTCCGAGGAAGCCAGTATTCCTCCTCCTGCATACAGGATGGCTTCACCCGGCTTTATTTCCATGCAGCGCAGATTGACGTAGATATCGGTATGCCCCTCTGTGTCCAGCCAGCCGGTGAATCCGGAATAATAACTGCGGTCGTACCCTTCATTGTCCGGAATAAACCGGAAAGCCTCCTCTTTGGGCAGGCCGCAGACGGCGGGAGTGGGATGGAGTTCTTGCAATAAATCGCCTATATGGTCTGTATTTTTCAACAAGAAATAAAAATCGGTCTTGAGGTGTACCAATTGTCCGGCACGGGCGGTATAAGGACCTTTTTCCGTCATCTTGTTGCCGAATCTTTTGGCGATCCGGCGGATGTAATCAGCCACATAGCCCTGCTCTTCCCGGTTCTTCTTGTCCCAGTCTGTCGGCATCACTTCGTTCTGCATCGGCATGGTACCGGCCAGGGCCACGGTGTGCCATTCTTTGCCGTGTCCGCTTAATAAGATTTCCGGTGTGCTGCCCAGCCAGGTTCCGGAAGCAGGGGTGTGGCATAGGTAAATCATCATGCGCGGATAGTTGTTGCAGGCCCGGACAAAAGCGCCGAGTGGTGAAAAATCATCTCCGATATGTCTGGCGGAAGAACGTGACAGAACCAGTTTCTGGAACCGCTTCTCTTGTAAGGGAGTGATGAAACGCCCGAATGCGCGGGTATATTGTTCTTTATCCGTTTCTTCGGAAACAAAAGGGGAGAGTTCACTCTGCCGGCTTTTGCAGGTGAGCAGGGCATCCGCACATTCCAGTGAAGACAGTGCTTCGCTGATTTCGCTCCAGTCGTATGCGGTGACATCCGGACGGATAAGTACCAAGGGATGTTCCTCCGATATCCGGAAAGGAGCCATGACAAATCCTTTCTTTCCATTCAGTTCCTGAATGTCCGCTAATTGTTCCACATCGCCTGAGGTTTGCAATACCAGGTAGCATTCGTCTGTCCAAGGTAACCGGTAGAGGGCGAAACCGAGGCGGCTGTGTGTCAGGCAATCCAATAATTTTTGCGTATGTATATCTGGTAGATTCATTTCTTTTTCAGTATGAAATTAACGACACGAACAGTAGAAACCAGTTGTCCTTGTGGAGTGGTGATATCTATATTCCATATATGCGAGGATCTGCCGCGGTGAATCAGTTTGCCGGTGGCGAATACTTTGCCTCCGACGGGCACGGCCGACAGATGATTTCCACTTACTTGTACTCCGCAGGCATATTCGCCTTCCCGGCATAGCGACATGGAGCCATGCCCTGCCACAATCTCGGCCAGAGCCAGTGACGCGCCGCCGTTCAACATACCAAAGGGTTGTGAAGTACGATGGTCTACAGGCATTTCGGCATGTACCGCATCCTCGGTGGAGGGTAGAAACCGGATACCCAGATGTTCCGCCATCGAATTCGAATAATCAGGTTTGCAGGTTGTTTCTTCCATCATTTGTATGTCTGTTCTTTTCTATAAGGCTACAAAAATACATAAATTTTAGATGAAAAGGTGTTGTATGTATGTCTTTTACTAACAAAAACATTTATTTAAATTCAATTGTTTGGGAGCTTTTTCGATACTTATAATATATGATGCCGATGACGTCCGCTATAAACCATCCGATAGGAATAGACCACCAGATTCCGATGACCCCGATGGCAGGAATGCCGGCAAGCCAATAGGAAAGGGCTACACGGGTTCCCAACGATACCACTGTGAGCACTACGGACATTCCCGGCATACGGATGGCACGATAATATCCGTATAACAGGAACAAAATCCCGATTCCGCAATAAAACGCTCCCTCGATGCGTAAATAACTGATACCGATGTTCAGAATTTCCGTTTCGTGGGGACGGACAAAAATCAGCATCAATGGTTTGGCGAATAAAAAGACCAGAATGGAAATGACCAGAGAGAAGAGAACGGTGGTAATCAAGGCACTTTTCACTCCTTTGCGGATCCGTTCCTCTTTTCTCGCTCCGAAGTTCTGGGCAATAAAGGTGGAAAAGGCATTTCCGAATTCCTGTACCGGCATATAGGCAAACGAGTCTATTTTTATTGCTGCCGCAAAGGCGGCCATGACTACAGTGCCAAAACTGTTGACCAATCCTTGTACCATGAGAATGCCCAGATTCATTACCGATTGTTGTACACAGGTCAGTGCGGAGAACGAAGTGATCTCTTTCAGGCAGTGACGGTCGAAATGCAGGTCGTTGCGGTGTAATCTCAGTTCGGGGTATTTCACGTAGGCATATCCCATAATTCCCAAAGCGGATACTCCCTGTGCGGCTACCGTGGCGATGGCTGCTCCCTTGATTCCCCAATCCAACTGCAAGATAAAGAACAAATCCAGCCCGATGTTCAGTACAACGGAAACCGCCAGAAACCAAAGAGGAGTGACGGCATCTCCTATGGCACGCAGCAATGCCGCATAGAAATTATAGATAAAGGTAAAGCCGATTCCCCAAAAGATAATCCACAAGTAATCATACATCATGCCATAAATATCTTTGGGAATCTGCAATATCCTGAGGATGGGATGAATCCAGACGAAAACCGCTATATTTAGAATCAATGTTACTGTGCCGATCAGCAGGACGGATACATAGATGCTACGGCGTAGGGAATCCGTCCGTCCGGCTCCATATTGCAAGGAAAAAACGGTTCCGCTTCCCATGGACAATCCCAGCAGGATGGAAATAAGGAAAACCATCAGCGTGTAGGCGGAACCGACGGCGGCCAATGCGCCGGAACCTATACATTGTCCTACAATCAGCGTGTCGGCTATGTTGTAACACTGTTGTAGCAGTGAGCCTATAATCATAGGTAAGGTAAAACGTAGCAGAGTGCCGGTGATGCCTCCCTGCGTCAAGTCTATTTTAGATAACATGATGTGCGTCTGTTCGATTCAATTTCTTATTTATTTTGAAATTTATTGCGAAGGTAGGGAATAAAATATCAAACAACAATAGAGATTGTCTATTTAATACTCGGAATGTTCTTTCTCCTTAAAAAGAGTTAACTTGATAATATTTTCCATAGGAAACTTTTTATTATAAGAAATATCATGTATGTTTGCATAAAGTTTCCATTGGAAAATATTAAATCAAATAAAATAGTTCGATTATGAAGTATATAGTAATAGGAGGCGTAGCAGGAGGTGCAACTGCTGCCGCACGTATCAGAAGAAACACGGAACAGGCGGAAATCATTTTGTTCGAGAAGGGAGAATACATTTCGTATGCCAATTGTGGTCTGCCTTATTATATAGGAGGTGTGATTGCGGAGCGGGAAAAATTGTTTGTACAGACTCCGGAGGCTTTCGGGAAACGTTTTAACATAGATGTGCGTACCCGGTCCGAGGTAATAGCCATCCATTCTGCCGATAAGACAGTGGATATTCGTACTTCCGACGGGAAAACTTATACGGAGAGTTATGACAAATTATTGCTTTCTCCGGGTGCGTCGCCTGTTCGTCCTCCCTTGCCGGGCATTGACAATGAAGGAATTTTTACCCTACGTAATGTGAATGATACCGATGCTATCAAGAGTTACTTGCAGCAGCATAAGGTGAAACGGGCGGTAATCATCGGGGCCGGATTCATCGGGTTGGAGATGGCGGAGAATCTGCAGGAAGCCGGTGCGGAAGTGGCGGTTGTAGAGATGGCAAATCAAGTCATGGCTCCTATTGATTTCTCTATGGCTTCTTTGGTGCACGAGCATTTGTTGCAGAAAGGAGTGCATCTCTACCTGGAAAAGGCGGTGGCTTCTTTCGAGCGCACGGTCAACGGACTGGAGGTTATTTTTAAATCGGGCGAAAGGCTGCCTGCCGATATGGTGTTGTTATCCATCGGGGTACGTCCCAATACCTCATTGGTGACAGAGGCCGGACTGGAGATAGGGGAGATGCGCGGCATTAAGGTGAACGATTACTTGCAGACTTCCGACGAGTATATTTATGCGGTGGGCGACGCTATCGAGTTCCGTCATCCGCTGACTGATAGACCGTGGTTGAATTATCTGGCTGGTCCGGCCAACCGTCAGGCGCGTATTGTGGCAGATAACATGGTTTTTGGAAATAAGGTTACATACGAAGGGGCTGTCGGTACTTCCATTGCCAAAATTTTTGATATGACTGTCGCTGCTTCAGGCCTTCCGGCAAAGCGGTTGAAACAGGCAGGCATTGATTATTTGTCGGCAACCATCCATTCCGGTTCCCATGCGGGATATTATCCCGATGCTTTACAGATGTCCATTAAAATAACCTTCTCTCCTGTGAACGGGAAATTACTTGGAGCGCAGATTGTGGGGTATAATGGAGTGGACAAACGTATTGACGAATTCTCGCAAGTGATTAAGCATAACGGAACTGTATATGACTTGATGGCTTTGGAGCAGGCATACGCTCCTCCTTTCTCTTCGGCTAAAGATCCTGTAGCAGTAGCCGGATATGTAGCCGGAAATATACTGAGCGGAAAGATGAAGCCTCTTTATTGGCGCGAGTTGCAGGCTGCCGATTTGAGTAAAGTTACGTTGGTTGATGTCCGTACTCCCGATGAATTTGCACTCGGTGCTTTGAAGGGGGCTGTCAATATTCCTTTGGATGATATGCGCGAAAGGATGAAAGAGATTCCTCAGGATAAGCCGGTCTATTTGTATTGTGGAGTGGGGTTGAGAGGGTATCTGGCTTCTAATATATTGTTACAGAATGGCTTTGGGGAAGTAAGGAATTTAATAGGAGGTTTGAAACTGTATAAAGCGGCAACGGCTCCTCTGCCCAAGCCGAAGGAGTTCTCAAATTCCGGATCTTCAAGTTCTGATTCTTCAAAAGTTGATCATTCTGAACACAGTAAAGATTCTGCTGAAGCTTATACTATTGCCTCTTCCGTCATTCCTTCTATGAAAGCAATAAAAGTGGATGCTTGTGGCATATCTTGTCCCGGTCCTATCATGAAGCTGAAGAAGAGTATGGAAGAACTGGCGGACGGCGAACGTCTGGAGATTGTCGCTACGGATGCCGGTTTCCCCCGCGATGCCGAAGCATGGTGCCAGACTACCGGGAACCGTTTTGTCTCAGTAAAGTCAGGAGCAGGAAAGTATGAGGTAATTGTTGAGAAAAGTACTCCGCAATCTTCTTCCTCGGAGGTTTGCCGGGAGGATAAAGGGAAAACTTTTATTCTGTTCAGTGACGACCTGGACAAAGTTTTAGCTACTTTTGTACTCGCAAACGGTGCGGCGGCTACGGGAAAGAAGGTAACCATCTTCTTTACTTTCTGGGGGCTGAATGCTATCAAAAGATTGGACAAGCCTGCGGTGAAGAAAGATATCTGGGGGAAGATGTTCGGCATGATGCTGCCTTCCAGTTCTTTAAAGCTGAGATTGTCTAAAATGAATATGGGTGGAATGGGAGCCAGGATGATGCGATATATCATGAATAAGAAAAACATCGACTCACTGGAATCTCTGCGTACTCAAGCCATTCAGAACGGAGTGGAATTTATTGCTTGCCAGATGTCAATGGATGTAATGGGTGTGAAACGTGAGGAATTGCTGGATCATGTGACTATTGGCGGAGTGGCAACCTATATGAACCGTGCCGAACAGGCGAATGTAAACTTGTTTATTTAAATTTGCATGGAGAAAATAAAATCAATATGTGTCATGAGAGAGCTGTTCAAGGCTCTCTCTGAACTTGAAACCCGCTTGATGGAACAATATGGAGTGTCATTGAATGAGGCAATGGCACTTTGTTGCATTGGCGGAGATACGCTGACAGCCAGTGTAATATCGGAAAACACAGGTCTGTCTGCTTCGCATACTTCTAAAGTCATCCGTTCCATTGAAGAGAAAGAATTAATCGTCCGTAATTTGGGGGATAAGGATAAACGGCAGATGCATTTTACTTTATCCGATAAAGGGCGTGAATGTTTGGAAGCGCTGAAAGCAAATGAAATAGAAATACCGGAACTATTAAAGCCATTGTTTAAATAAACCCTTCTCTTTTCCATTTGTTTATTCCGGATATGAAACTGGAGAAATGGAAAAACAAGTGGAAGGAGTGGAGCAATCTGCGCAAATGGCAAATATGGAAACTGAAGCTGATTGATGCCCGTCTGTATTTCGTGAGCATATTCGTGGGGCTGCTTACGGGACTGGTTGCTGTGCCTTATCACTATCTTCTCTGGTATTTCTTTGATGTGCGGAAAACTTTTTTCACGGCGCATTATCCGTGGTATTGGCATGTATTGTTGTTTTTTATCTTATGGGGGATTCTGATCTTTGTCGCTTCTTTGGTAAAACGTATGCCATTGATAGCCGGAGGCGGTATTCCTCAGACACGTGCGGCCAATAACGGTCGTATCCGTTATGAGCATCCTTTTAAGGAACTGGTGGCCAAATTCTGCGGAGGTGTGTTGGCTCTCAGTGCGGGGCTGTCCTTGGGACGCGAGGGGCCGTCTGTTCAGATAGGGTCTTATATAGGAACACTTATCTCCCGTTGGGGACATATCCTGAAAGGGGAACGGAAACAATTGCTGGCTGCCGGAGCCGGTGCGGGCTTGTCTGCCGCTTTTGCCGCTCCGTTGTCTTCTTCTTTGCTGGTAATAGAATCCATCGAGCGTTTTGATGCACCTAAAACCGCCATTACTACCTTGTTGGCCGGCGTGGTAGCCGGAGGAGTGGCTAGTTGGATGTTCCCCACGACTCCTTATCATCTGATTAGTGCGGTCGTTCCCGGTTTATCTTTTATCCGTCAGGCAGAGCTTTATATTATCTTTGCCGCCCTTATGGCTGTCATTGCAAAGTTTTATTCGCTCATCGTTCCTTTCTTTCAAGAAAGGATACCTGCCATGAAACTCTCCATTCCTGTCAAGATGTTGTATTTATTGATCATAGCTTATGCCATATCGTTAACAGAGACGAATCTGACAGGTGGCGGAGAGCAGTTTTTGATGATGCAGGGAATGAATGGAACTCATGATATCCGGTGGCTTACTATCATGATGCTTATTCATTTTGTTTTTACGCTGTTTTCTCTTTCTTCGGGTTTGCCGGGAGGAAGTTTCATTCCTACCTTGGTTACGGGAGGATTATTGGGACAAATCTTCGGGTTGGTATTGGTACAGCGCGGATGGATAGGGTATGAGAATGTGAGTTATATGATGCTGATCGGGATGGTGGCTTTTTTGGTGGCTGTGGTGCGTACCCCTTTGACTGCCATTGTCCTGATAACGGAGATTACCGGTCATTTCGAGGTGTTCTATCCTTCCATCGTGGTAGGTGGGTTGACTTATTATTTCACCGAATTGTTACAGATAAAACCTTACAATGTATTGCTGTATGACAGGATGTTCCGTAGCCATAATCCGGAGTCTTCCGAAGAGGCTGGTGCCCGCTATCATCTTTTTGTCGAGATAATGGATGGGTCTTATTTTGACGGAAAGGAAGTGGATACATTGGCTTTACCTAATCATTGTATCATTCGTAGTATACATCGGAATCGTAAAAACTTACTTCCTCAGGGGCAAACCCTGGTTCCCGGTGATCAAGTGGAGATAGAAATGGATGCGCAGGATATAGAAAAATTATACGAACCGTTGGTCAGTATGGCAAATATCTATTAAAAGATGAGTCTAAAAAAGCCCCCGTTAAAGGACGAGGGCAACCTAAATGTTTTCACAACGGAATAATCCTTATTGTGACTTGCTTCAAATTAGTATTGCAAAACTATGAAATAAATATGTAAAGGACAAGTGATTATTAGAATAATTTGATAACTTTGAAAAGTTTTGATAAAATAGTTGTCTTATGAAAAATATAGTGGGTCTTGATTTGGGTACCAATAGCATAGGTTGGGCAGTAGTAAATGGAAGTGTCAATGACGATGGAAGTGAACAATTGGTTAAGATACAAGCTTCAGGAAGTCGCATCATACCTATGGATGCAGCTATGATAGGAGATTTTAATAAAGGTAATTCCATATCTCAAACTGCTGAAAGAACCAGATTGCGTGGAGTTCGTCGTTTAAGCGAACGATATCTGCTTCGCAGAGAACGGTTGCATAGAATTCTTGATATTTTAGGATTTTTGCCATTTCATTTTGCTCAAGATTTAGATAGGCATGGTAAGATAGTTAAGGGCAAGGAACCTAAATTGGCTTGGCGTAAGAATGAAGCTGGTCAGTTTGAATTTATATTCCAAGATTCATTTAAGGAAATGCTGGAGGATTTTAAGCTAAATCATCCGAATCTGATAACAGATGATAAAAAAGTACCTTATGATTGGACTATCTACTATCTCCGTAAAAAGGGATTGACTTCTAAAATTTCAAAAGAAGAATTGGCGTGGATATTATTGAATTTTAATCAAAAGCGTGGATATTATCAATTACGTGGTGAGGAAGAGAAAAAAAATGATAATGTTATGATTATTAATTCAAAAGTGATTGATGTTGTTAAGGCAGAGAAAGATAAGAAATATGAAAAATATTGGTATAATGTACTATTGGAGAATGGTTTATTGTATCGAGCTGCATTTTATAATGATATTTCTTTTTGGAAAGGACATACTAAGGAATTTGTTTTAAAAACTATTAAATTAAAGAGTGGGGGTACAAAACAGGAATTATCTTTTTTACCATCTTTTGATGAAATAGAAAAGATGGAGAAAAAGCAAAAAGATAAAATGTACTTCAAAATAAAATTGAAAACAGAAGCGGATATTGATCAGGCTCATAAGACTGTAGGTACCTATATTTATGATACGCTTTTAGGAAATCCTAGTCAGAAAATTCGTGGAAGATTGGTGAGAACCATTGAGCGTAAATATTATAAGGAAGAGTTGAAACTGATTTTGGATAAACAGAAGGAATTCCATCCGGAATTGCAAGATAGAGCATTGTATGCTGCTTGTATTGAAGAACTATATCCAATAAATGAAGCACATCGGAATAATGTTGGTAATCGGGATTTTACTTATTTGTTTTTAGAGGATATACTCTTTTATCAGCGTCCTCTTAAAAGCAAAAAATCATTAATAGACAATTGTCCTTATGAGGAGAATCAGGGTCTTGATAAGGAAACGGGAGAGATAAAATCTTTTCCGGTAAAATGTATTGCTAAATCACATCCGTTATTTCAAGAATTTCGTTTGTGGCAATTTATAGTAAATCTGCGTATTTATAGGAAAGACCTGGCACAAGATGTGGATGTTACAAATGAGTTATTGAAGACAGAAGAAGATTATGTTGCTTTATTTGACTGGTTGAATGGTAAAAAAGAAATTGATCAAAAGGCTTTTTTGAAATATCCGGTTTTTGGACTGAAAAAAGAGATAGAGAATTATCGTTGGAATTATGTGCAAGACAAACCTTATCCATGTAATGAAACCCGTTTATTGATGTTGGCGAGGCTGGAGAAATGTGATATTTCTATTGAATTCCTGACAAAAGAGAATGAGGAAGCTTTATGGCATATATTATATTCGGTTGAAGATAAGAATGAAATAGTAAAAGCTTTGCAGAAATTTGCGGATAAACACGACCTGAATGCTTCTTTTGTTGATGTATTCCGGAAATTCCCGCCTTTTAAGAAAGAATATGGTTCCTATTCGGCAAAAGCGATTAAAAAGTTATTGCCTTTAATGCGTATGGGAAAATATTGGAGCGAGGATTCCATAGATAAAGGAACGCGTAAACGGATGGATAAGATAATAACAGGAGAATATGATGAGAAAATAGAAAATAGAGTAAGGGAGAAAGTAATTCATCTTGCTGATGTTTCTGATTTCAGAGGTTTGCCTCTTTGGTTAGTGTGTTACATTGTTTATGGTCGTCACTCTGAAGCAAAAGAAATAACCCAGTGGAAATCTCCTGCTGATATTGATTCGTATTTAAAATCTTTTAAGCAACATTCATTGCGTAATCCAATTGTTGAGCAGATTATTATTGAAACACTACGTGTTGTTCGTGATATTTGGAAACAAGTGGGAAATATTGATGAGATACATGTGGAGTTGGGGCGTGAGATGAAGAATCCGGCTGACAAGCGGAAGAAAATGACACAGCAAATGTCTGAAAATGAGAATACCAACTTGCGTATCAAATATTTGCTCACGGAATTTTTGAATCCTGAATATGAGGTTGAAAATGTTCGTCCTTATTCGCCAAGTCAGCAGGATATTTTGCGTATTTATGAAGAGGGTGTTTTAAATAGTGTTTCCGATTTACCGGAGGAAATATCGGATATATTGAAAAAGTTTACAGAAACAGACTTGAAGAAGCGTCCTTCAAGGTCAGAAATTTTGCGTTACAAGCTTTGGCTGGAACAGAAGTATCGTTCTCCTTATACCGGTGAAGTGATTCCATTAGGTAAGTTGTTTACGCCTGCATACGAAATAGAGCATGTTATTCCCCAATCATGTTATTTTGATGATTCTTTTAGTAACAAGGTGATTTGTGAAGCGGAAGTCAATAAGCTTAAAAGCAATTTATTGGGACATGAGTTTATAGTGAAACATCATGGGGAGATAGTAGAACTTCCTTTTGGAAAAAAAGTAAGGATCTTCACTGTGGATGAATATGAGCAATTTGTGAAAGATAACTATTCGCGTACTCGTGGTAAAATGAAAAAACTTTTGATGGATGATATTCCGGAGGAGTTTGTTGCTCGTCAGCTGAATGATAGTAGGTACATCAGCAAAGTTGTAAAGTCCCTTCTTTCCAACATCGTTAGAGAAAAAGGAGAGGAAGAAGCAATTTCAAAGAATGTAATTCCTTGTACCGGAGGAGTTACGGATCGTTTGAAGAAAGATTGGGGAATAAATGAGGTTTGGAATAAGATTATACTTCCTCGTTTTCAACGACTCAATGAGTTGACCGGCACAAATAAATTTACAACTAAAAATGTTGGGATTCAAGAAATTCCGACAATGCCTTTGGAATTGCAAAAAGGTTTTAATAAGAAAAGAATAGATCATCGTCACCATGCAATGGATGCCATAATAATAGCGTGTGCAAATAGGAATATTATTAATTATTTAAATAATGAGTCGGCAACAGCTAAGGCTGAATTATCCCGATATGATTTGCAGAAACTGCTGTGTGATAAAGCTAAGACTGATAATAACGGTAACTATAAATGGGTGATCAGAAAACCGTGGGCATCGTTTACACAGGATACATATTTGGCTTTGGAAAATATAATAGTCAGTTTTAAGCAAAATTTGCGTGTTATAAATAAAGCTACCAATCGCTTCTTGCATTATAATGAAGAAGGCAAAAAGATCTTTGTGAAACAGGGAAAAGGGGACAACTGGGCTATACGTAAATCCATGCATAAAGATACGGTATTTGGAGAAGTTAATTTGCGTAGGATAAAGACTGTAGCTTTAAATGAAGCGATGAAAAATCCTCAAAGCATCGTTGTGAAAGACTTCAAGAGAAAATTATTGGAACTTTGGAATTTAGGATTTGACGCGAAGAGAATAAAGAAGTACTTTGAAGATAATAGAGAAACTTGGAGTGATATAAATCTGTCTAAAATAGAGGTTTACTATTTTAGTAAAGATACTAAAGATCGATTCTTTGCTACTAGAAAACCGCTGGATACTAGTTTTGATAGAAAGAAAATAGAAAATAATATTACTGATACGGGTATCCAAAAAATATTGTTACGTCATTTGGAACTGAAAGATAATAATCCGGATATTGCTTTTTCGCCGGATGGTATTGATGAAATGAATCGTAATATTATTCAGCTGAATAATGGAAAGTATCATCAGCCTATCATTAAAATTCGTTGGTATGAACAGGCTGATAAGTTTGCAGTAGGTCAAACAGGTAATAAATTTTCTAAATTTGTAGAGGCTGCGAAAGGAACAAATTTATTTTTTGCTGTATACGAGTCGAATATTCTAGATAAAAAGACGAATACTATAATAAAGAAAAGAAATTATGCTACCATTCCACTGAATGTTGCAATTGAACGGCAAAAACAAGGTTTACCTGTTGCACCGGAAGATGAGAATGGTAATGACCCTATTTTTGTATTGTCACCTAATGATTTGGTTTATCTTCCTACTGATGATGAATTAGCTAATGGTATTATTGCCCAGCCTTTGGATAGGGGAAGGATTTATAAGATGGTAAGTTGTACGGGAAATGAAGGACATTTTATACCTGCGAGAATAGCGAATCCTATTTTACAAACAATAGAATTAGGTAGTAATAATAAGGCGCAAAAGGCATGGACAGATGAAATGATAAAAGAAATATGTATGCCTATAAAAGTTGATCGTTTAGGAAATGTCTTAGAATCAAGTAGTTCATATAAAAAATAATATATTCTTATTTTATGGAAGAAAACAAAGGACAAATTCTTTTATATCAAACGGTAGATGGTGAGTCAAGAATTGAAGTAACACTATGCAATGATACAGTTTGGCTGACATTAGATCAAATGGCAGAATTATTTCAACGGGACAAATCAACGATTTCACGCCATATAAAGAATGTTTTTGAGAGTGGGGAATTACAGGAAAATTCAGTTGTTGCATTTTTTGCAACAACTGCTTCTGATGGTAAAATATATCAAGTGGCTTATTATAATTTGGATATGATTATAAGCATAGGCTATCGGGTTAAATCTTACCGTGGTGTGCAGTTTCGAATATGGGCAATACAAATACTAAAAGAGTATTTAGTAAAGGGATTTGTAATGAACGATGAACTGTTGAAGCGTGCAGGTGGTGGAAATTATTTTGATGAGTTATTATCACGCATACGTGATATTCGTTCCTCAGAAAAGATATTCTATCGTAAAATTCTTGAAATTTATGCTTTGAGCATAGATTATGACCCAAGTACTGAGTCTACTCGATTGTTTTTTGCCACGGTTCAAAATAAAATGCATTTTTCGGTACATGGACATACGGCTGCTGAGGTTATTTACGGTCGTGCAGATGCAGGGAAAGATTTTATGGGATTAACTAATTGGACAGGAGCAGTGCCAAAGCGGAATGATATAGAATATGCTAAGAATTATTTGACAGATGATGAGTTGGATACATTAAATCGTATTGTAAGTTTGTATCTTGACTTTGCAGAATTGCAGGCTAAAAGTCATACCCCTATGTATATGAAAGACTGGATTCAAAAATTGGATGATTTTCTTAGACTGTCAGGAAAAGAATTGTTACAACATGCTGGTACTATTTCGGCTGAATTAGCAAAGAAAAAAGCAAATCTTGAATATGATGAATTTAAGAAACGCATTAGTAATCAGTTATCTCCTGTAGAAATAGATTTCATTGAAAATTTCGAAAAAGAGCAGAAGAAATTGCGAGGTAAGTAATATATTAACCTTTAAAATATGATACTATGATAAAGAAAACACTTTATTTTGGTAATCCGGCTTATTTGTCATTACGAAATAACCAATTAGTCATAAAACTTCCGGAAGTTGAGAAAAGTGATTCATTGCCGGATATCTTTAAAGAACAATCGGAAATAACGAAGCCGATTGAAGATATAGGTGTCGTAGTACTAGATCATAAGCAAATTACTATTACTTCCGGTGTATTAGAATCTCTATTAGAGAATAATTGTGCCGTTATCACTTGTGATAGTAAAAGTATGCCAGTGGGTTTAATGCTCCCTTTGTATGGAAATACAACTCAGAATGAGCGTTTCCGTCAACAGTTGGATGCATCATTGCCATTGAAAAAGCAACTTTGGCAGCAAACAATTAAGGCAAAAATAGATAATCAAGCATCTGTATTGAGAGTTTGTGTAGGTGAAGAAATGAAATGTATGCGAATTTGGGCGAATGAAGTGAAGAGTGGTGATCCAGAGAATTTGGAAGCACGTGCGGCTGCTTTTTTTTGGAAAAATTTATTTGCAGATATTATTGGCTTTACTCGTGACAGAGAAGGGATTTCTCCTAATAATTTATTGAATTATGGTTATGCTATACTTCGTGCTATCGTTGCTCGTGCTTTAGTGGCAAGTGGGTTGCTTCCTACCTTAGGGATCCATCATCATAATCGTTATAATGCATATTGTTTAGCTGACGATGTGATGGAGCCATATCGACCTTATGTTGATGAATTAGTATTTGGTTTAGTGAAATTGTATGGTGCAAATTTGGAATTAACAAAAGAAATAAAATCACGTTTGCTTGTTATTCCCACATTGGATGTACGTATTAATGGTAAACGTAGTCCGTTGATGGTGGCTGTCGCTCAGACTACAGCTTCTCTATATAAATGTTTTTGTGGAGAAATTCGTCGTATTAGTTATCCCGAACGATAATGGACCGTTTTAGTGAATATCGGATTATGTGGGTACTAGTATTATTTGATTTGCCAACGGAGACTAAGAAGGACAAGAAAGCTTATACTGATTTTAGAAAAAATCTACAAAAGGATGGCTTTACAATGTTTCAGTTTTCAATTTACGTCCGTCATTGTGCTAGTAGCGAGAATGCGACTGTTCATATAAATAGAGTTAAATCTTTTTTGCCTGAATATGGACAAGTGGGAATAATGTGTATCACTGATAAACAATTTGCTGCTATTGAACTTTTTTATGGAAAGAAACTACAAGGTGTAACTACTCTAGGACAGCAATTGGAATTATTTGAAAAATAAGAAATCCCGTCTGAAACGGGATTTCTTATTAGATAACAACTTTGTTTTTAATTCCTGAATATGCGTGTAACTAATTGGTAATTAGTTTGTAACATATATTCTGTTGTTTCCAATGGTTCAAAGATACTAATTTGAAAGCAAATCACAACACTCTTCTCTGGCTACTAATTTAGTGATTGTTGTTTCCAATGGTTCAAAGATACTAATTTGAAAGCAAATCACAACATATAATTCTGAACATCAACATAGTTTAAGGTTGTTTCCAATGGTTCAAAGATACTAATTTGAAAGCAAATCACAACACCTTCATTTTACGATAACAAGTGCCAAGCGTTGTTTCCAATGGTTCAAAGATACTAATTTGAAAGCAAATCACAACCGCTGTGGGCGAATATGGTCCAGTTCACTTGTTGTTTCCAATGGTTCAAAGATACTAATTTGAAAGCAAATCACAACCCGTCGTTAGAAGTTACAACTATTATTAAGTTGTTTCCAATGGTTCAAAGATACTAATTTGAAAGCAAATCACAACTGTCTGTACGCTATTCATTATTCACCTCCTGTTGTTTCCAATGGTTCAAAGATACTAATTTGAAAGCAAATCACAACTAATTGCCAAAACAGAAGAAACAGAAGGCGGTTGTTTCCAATGGTTCAAAGATACTAATTTGAAAGCAAATCACAACTTATATGAGTTTTTCTATTATATGCCACAGTTGTTTCCAATGGTTCAAAGATACTAATTTGAAAGCAAATCACAACGTTGATCAATAGAGTATCTTAATTTTGTTTGTTGTTTCCAATGGTTCAAAGATACTAATTTGAAAGCAAATCACAACCTTGCGTCAAACTTTCAGACAAAGAAAGAAGTTGTTTCCAATGGTTCAAAGATACTAATTTGAAAGCAAATCACAACACGGGAGTATCATTCATTCTCAAACGGACTGTTGTTTCCAATGGTTCAAAGATACTAATTTGAAAGCAAATCACAACATAAAAGTACTGAAGGACTTTTAAAAACTTGTTGTTTCCAATGGTTCAAAGATACTAATTTGAAAGCAAATCATAACATATTAGCTGAAAATCCCTAGTCGAGTAAGAAATCAAAAATTTCATCTGGGTTCTCATCTAGGTTTTCTGGGTCATCATAATAAGAATCTAGGTTATCAAGATAGAAATCATATTCTGATGATTGATTACCAAATCTCTGATCATACTGTTGTTGTGATAGCTTAGTAACTTTATCAGGATTCCTATCGGCATAAGCAGATGCCTCTTCTATTGACATTTGTTTGGTAGAAGTAAATACCAAGTAATATAATTGTGGCTTGGTATAATGAGTATCTAAAGTTACTTGTTGATAACCAGATTTCCTTGCAGTAACTATTACGTTTTCTGGTGTGATAGTAGTTTTCAAGATATAGGTATAGATTCTTTGATTTCTAAGTGAATCCCTTAGTAATTTAATTGAATCTACTTTAGCAAAGAATATAGAATCTCTTCTAAGTTCTTCTTTATATCGTTTTACCCTTTTGATAGAATCCTCTCTGCTCTCCTTTATATAAGGAGGAGTTACCCTCCTAGGTTCATTGTTTAATAGAACAAGACCCAGAAGAGAAACTCCAAATATAGAAAATGGAAGTAAAAGATGATTCGTTTTTGAGTTCATACCCACTAGTTTTGTATTGATCTTTAATATGAGAATTTAAGTACCTACCTCTTAGATTCACTTTTTAATAATCTTTTGAGTTGCTCTTTAGAACTTTATCATATCGGTATACTTTGTTATTTTTAAAAGATACCCATAGATGATGTTTCTTTACGTTGTAACCAATACCTTCTATATTAGAAGATTCTACTGATGTTATTTCTATTCCAGTATTCATTTTAACTAATTCAAGATATTCTTCTCTGTCCATTCTATTAAAATTTTAGAAGTCTTAACTCCGGATGTAATGCGTTGGTATATTTTTGAATAATTGCCCATGCTCTCAGATGTTATCCATTCTTCTTTCATTTTTCATAGGATATGAGAGCAAACATATAACTGATACTTTGTAAGAGTTTTATTATGTTATCTAATACCCCTCTTATTTCTCCCTCTTCAATCTGAAGAAGTTTTTTAAAAAGATAGTGATCTGTATCCTCTCAATTATGTTGTTTTCATTGATTCAAATATACTAATTTAGATATGAATTATCCTTAATTATTAATTCTTATTATATTAAAGAGTTTAAAGTGGGTTGGAGGTAAAACTTTGCAGCATATAATGTGTATATAGAAAAATTATACGAACCGTTGGTCAGTATGGCAAATATCTATTAAATTTGCCGTATGAAAAAGAAATTCCAGCTTGAAGTTCCGGGAGGAGCCGACAAAGTGTTGCTTCATACTTGTTGTGCTCCTTGTTCATCAGCCATCATAGAGTGCTTGATGCAGCATGGTGTCACTCCGGTTATCTATTATTGTAATCCCAATATTTATCCGTTGGAGGAATACATTATCCGCAAGGACGAATGTACGCGGTATGCCCAGTCCTTGGGATTGGAAATTATAGATGCCGATTATGATCATGATGCCTGGCGTTGTCGAATGGCAGGAATGGAGCAAGAGCCTGAAAGAGGAGGCCGTTGCTTGCGTTGTTTCAAGATGCGACTGCAGGAAACCGCACGTTATGCCCACGAACATGGATTCCCGGTTATCACTACTACGCTTGCTTCCAGCCGTTGGAAAAGTTTGGAACAGATAGAGGAAGCGGGCCGATATGCTACGGCTCCTTATCCGGATGTCACTTATTGGGAACAGAACTGGCGTAAAGGTGGATTGAGTGAGCGTCGCATTGCTATCATTAAGGAATATAATTTTTATAATCAGCAATATTGTGGCTGTGAGTTCAGTATGCGGAAAGAAGAAAAGGGAGGATGACGGGAATGAAGATGTTCAAACTGTGGATGGTTGTGATGTTATTGGGACTCTTGCCCGTTGTCTCAGAGGCGCAAGAAGACATAAATAATGCCATTAATGTACAGTTGGAGTATCTGAAAAAGTATCCTAAAGACAAAGACGCGCTTCGGAAAGTTAGTTTTCTCTATCTGAATAAAGCAGATTATGATCAGGCTATCTTTTATGGTCGACAATTGTTTGAGATGGGTTATAATGAACGGGATTACAATGGCGCTGTAATTTATTCTCATATTTGTCTGGGGCAGGCCCATATGATGAAGGGAAATGTAAAGGAGGCTTATAGTCATTTAGGGCAGGCCAGGCTGATAGGTGAAAGAAATAAAAATGATTCCGCCTTATGTTCCGTATATAATGGGCTGGGACTTTATGCATCGAATGTCCAAAAAGACTATTATCGTTCACTTACTTATTTCTTCAAAGGAGTTGAAGCTGCAAGACGTTGTCATTATGACAGACTCTATTCCATTTTGCTTTCTAATATTGCCGGTATTTATTATTTGAAAAATGATAGCACAGGATTGAAATATGCCCTTGAATGTTATGAACTGGGACATGAACGGAAAGATCCTTATCTGATTTATAGTGGTTCAACCAATACCGCTTATATGTATTATTTGAAGAGTGACTATAATACAGCATTGAAATATATTCAGGAGGCGGAGTTCACCATGGTGCAGAATGACTTTTATGATCAATCAAACGTTTACAATCTTTATGGATATATTCTGCATAAATTGAATAAAGATGATGAAGCGCTGGGTTTTTTCCGGAAGGCTTTGGATTTGAAAGAACAGGGAAATATTTCTTCAGTGATGAATTCTTATTTGGGCTATGCCGAAATTTTAATGGAGCATCACCAGTATGACCGGGCTGTCCGGATGCTGAAAGCCGGAATAGAACTGTCTTACCAACAGGCTAATGCCATCTATCGAAGTGACCTGTTGAAGGCTTTATCCCGATGTTATGAAGAAGATGGTATGCTGGTAGAGGCGTTGAAGTATCATAAGCTCTATCAGCTGGAAACAGATAGCTTATATAATGCGGAAAAGGAACGTGCCGTGGGGGAGATACGTGCAAAATACGATATGGAACGGCAGGAAAACGAGATAAAACAAAACCGTCTGGAATTATTGGAAAAGGAAAATAAGATGCAATTGCTTATAGCCGGATTTATCTGTATCTTCATAGCTGCCTCTTTACTATATTACTTATATTACAGAAAAAATAAGCTGTACCTTACCATTGTGAAGCAAAATCAGGACGCTATCCGGCGTGAACAGCAATTGCAGAACAAGATAGACGAGCAGTTTGCAGAGATAGGCCGCCAGTCCGCTCTTTTACAAGAATATCTTACGGACTCGACGAAAACTTCTTTGCCGCAACCTGAGAAATATGCTTCATCCTCGTTGACAGATGAAAAGAAGCAGGATTTATTTCTGCGTTTGGAAACGCTGTTGCGGGAGGAGAAGGTATTTACAGACAATTTGCTGACCAAAGAGAAAGTAGCGGAAATGTTGGGAACTAATCGTACTTATCTCTCTCAAATTATTAATGAGCAGACCAAGCAGACTTTTACTCAATTTGTAAATGGTTTCCGCACAAAAGAGGCAGTCCGTTCACTTTCCGATCCTGATAACCAAACTCCGCTAAAGGCGATTTCAGCTGAATTGGGCTTTAATTCCATGACTACTTTTTATAGCCAGTTTCAGGCGGCTACTGGTATGACTCCCGCCCAGTATAGAAACAAAGTGCAGGAATTGCATAAAAATAGATAATCTATTAATTTGCTATCATAAATTTATCCAAATGCGGCAATTGCTGTATTTGGACAACCTGTTTTTGCTATAATTTAAAACTTTATGCATTAATTTGCTATCGACGCAATATAAGCTGCAAAACTGTTTTAACAATAAAACGGGACTTAAAAGTGATTATAAACAGTATTAATATTAAATCTATAAAAAGTATGAAACATTCAGATTACCACGGAAAGCTACTTCGACTGGCGATGTTTTTCGTTGCATTGTTTTTGTGTGGAACAATGGCATATGCACAAACAGACCGGATGATCAGCGGTATAGTTGTAGATGAGAATGGAGATCCCCTGCCTGCCGCTCACATCCGTCAGGTGAGCCAGACGAAAGGGGAGGAACTGGCTGCTGTCATAACCGATATGAACGGGCACTTCCGGCTGACCCTGCTCCGCACAGCGAAAGAGATAGAAATCTCTTACTTGGGCTATGAATCAAAGAAAGTAAGATTGACAAGTGCGAACAGTTACAGAATTGTCTTGGAGCCGGCCTCCGAACTGCTGGACGAGGTGGTGGTAACCGGATATCAGACTATCTCCAGGGAACGGGCTACCGGTTCATTTGCGAAAGTAGATTCGAAAAAGTTGGAAACCCAACGGTTAAGTAGTGTCAGCTCATTGATGGAGGGAAGAATAGCAGGTTATAGTGACGGTAAGATACGTGGTGTGACTTCGATGAACGGACTTACTACTCCTCTGTATGTGATTGATGGGTTTCCGGTAGAGAAAACTATTTCTGACGGACTGGGCAACTGGGTCGAAAATGTGCCTGATTTGAATATAGAGGATATAGAGAATATTACGGTATTAAAAGATGCCGCGGCTACGTCTATCTATGGTGCTCGTGCTGCTAATGGTGTAGTAGTCATCACTACTAAAAAAGCCGGAAAGAATCAGCTGAATGTATCATTTTCAGCGACATTGACAGTACGCCCTTATAATTTTTATACCGGTCACTTAGCCGGTACGGCTGACATGATAGAGATGGAAAAGGAGTGGGCAGCCATGAATCCTAATCTTCAAGGAGAGGGAGCATCCCAATATGCACAGAATTTGTTGGACAATGCATCCATGTATTCCTGTTTGGGGGTACAGGCTATTTTAAAACATCATACAGGTGCGATCAGCGAAGCACAAATGGAGCAGACGCTACATGAACTGGCTTCACAGGGATTCCGTTATTATGATGATGTGAAGAAATATGGTAAACGAAATCCGTTTTCGCAACAATATAACTTGAATATCGGGCGTGGAACGGAAAAAAATACATTTAATGCTTCGCTGTCTTACAGGAATAACCGGGAAGAAGATAAATATACTGACAGCGAGAGTTTCGGATTGAATTTGCAGAATACTACCCGGCTTACTTCATGGCTGAGTCTGGATTTGGGAACGTATCTGAATTATGGAGATGGTACAACGCAGAGTTATAATCTGACCTCACCCGGATATAATTATGTTCCTTATAGTTCGTTGTTGAATGGCGATGGAAGCTACTATACTAACACGGCTGCGGACCGGTACAGTAAGTCACAACAGGAAATTATTTCTTCTTACGGATTGTATAGTATGGATATTACCCCTTTGGACGAATTGGGAAGAAACTTGTCGAAGAGTAAGAATTTTAGTAATCGTACTTTTGCGAGACTTAATTTTAAATTCACAGACTGGTTGAGATACACTGCTTCGTTCCAATATGAAGTAGGGGAATATAAGACAAGCCAATTGCAAGATAAGGAAAGCTATGCTGTACGTAATAAAGTAAATACATTTGCTACTGATGCAAGTGGGAGTGGCCAGGCTACTTATAATCTTCCTTATGGCAATATTTATACAACGGGGACTAATAGTATCCGTGCTTATAATTTCCGTCAGCAATTGGATTTTAACAAGACATTTGCAGAAAAACATGATGTGACCGCTTTGTTTGGTATGGAAGTACGTGAAAATAAGACGGAATACAATAATCGGAAATATTATAATTATGATCCGGCTTTACTAACTTATGATCTTATTGATGAACGGGTGCTGAGTAATACTTATACCGGAGTTTTGGGAAACTATGTATCATTCAATAAAAATGATATCTCCAATATCTATGAACTGGTAAATCGTTTTGTTTCTTTTTATGGGAATGCAGCTTACACGTATGATGGTAAATATATGGTGACAGGAAGCATTCGTTGGGATCGTACCAATTTGTTTGCTACTGGTTCCAAGTATCAGAAGAAACCTATCTGGTCGGTAGGTGCTGGTTGGAATCTGGACAAAGAATCTTTTTTTAAAGTTTCATTTATAAATATGATGAAACTGCGTTTCAGTTATGGTATCGGTGGTAACATCGCCAAGAATTCTGCTCCTTATATGACGGCTTATTATAATAATAATACCCATGTGGGCGGCATACAAGGGACTATCAGCAACCGTCCTAATCCTGATTTGCGGTGGGAAAAGACAACTACAGCTAATATTGGTGTAGATTTCTCTATGTTTAGAAATCGATTGAACGGTTCTATTGAATATTATAATAAATCGGGCGTGGATTTGTTAGCCAATACCAATGGAGTACCTACTGAAGGTTTTGGTTTTTCTACTTATACCATGAATAATGGTAAAATGAGAAACCGTGGATTCGAGTTGACTCTTTCCAGTGATGTCATTATGGGAAAAGATTGGAATTGGAACGTAGGTGGTGTGCTGGGATACAATAAGAATAAAGTGACTTATGTCAATGTAAAAGCACCTGCTATTTTTCTTCAGTTCGATTATCCTGCCGCCTATCCCCGTGTTGGAGTGCCTTATAATGCCATTTATGGATATCTGTGGGCAGGGCTGGATAGTAAAGGGCAGCCTCAGGTGTATGACTCGGAAGGAAATATCCATGTAAGCAGTTCACCGCAAAAAGTGGAGGATGCTGTGTATTTAGGAACTTCTGTTCCGGTTTATAGTGGGGCTATTAATACCAATCTCCGTTATAAGAATTGGGAACTGGCTGCTCAACTGCTTTTTGAAGGGGGGCACAAAATGCGGAATACCAATATAGCCTATCCGGGATTAGGAGTGACAAGTAAGGATGTGAGTAAACGTTGGCGTCAGCCTGGTGATGAGGCATATACCGATGTACCACGCTATGTTCCGTCAGAAAGCAAGGATTATAATTCTTACTCATCCGATCTTTATAGCAAGGCTTCCATTCATGTACTTGATGCCGATAACTGGCGCTTGAAGAATCTCTCTGTTACTTATCATGTTCCTGCAAGTGTATGTCAGAAGTTTTATGTAAAAAATGCACGTATCATGCTAGGTATGGAAAATGTGTTCACTTTGGCTAAAAGTCGTGATGTGAAATGGATGCTTGGGGGATATAGTAAACCAAATTATTTGTGTAATGTCAATTTGAACTTTTAAATGAGAGCAATATGAAAAAGATACTATTTATGATAATGACAGTGTTAGGGTGGATAAATCTGACTTCTTGTAATGATTATTTGGATATTGTTCCCAAAGGGAACAAAATTCCTACTACCTTGGCTGATTTTGAAGCATTGCTGCGAGATGAATATACCATTGGCTATATTCCTGTAACGAATAGTCTTTATCTGTTGAATGATAAATTTGTAGGACAAAGCAGTCTGACTAGCGTTACCCTTACGAGTGCCAATTATCTGTGGAATGAAACAGCGGACAGAATTGTACTGAACAATCAGGACGAAGGGACTTATTACCGTAGTTATATGGCTATTTCCACTTGTAATCTCTTGCTGGAGCATGTTCCCGTTGCAACCGAAGCGACTGATTCCGAACGCAATGAGGTAATGGCTTATGCCAAAGTGATTCGCGCTATGAGCTATTACATACTGGCCAATTATTATGCTGATACCTATGTGTCTGCAACTGCCGGTACTAAACTGAGTGTACCTTTGATAACCAGTGCCGATATTAATGCTCCTCACAAGCAGGTCACTATTCAAGAAATCTATGATTTCATGATTAAAGATGTAAAAGAAGCCATACAACAAGGATTACCCCAACAGTCAAGGACTGTTATCCATCCCAATTTGGGAGCAGCCTATGCCTTCTTGGCACGGGTCTATTTGCAAATGGCGAATTATGAAGAAGCGCTGAAATACGCGGATATGGCTTTGGAACAGAATGATACTCTGTATGATTGGATATCTTATTACAACAGTCATAAGGAAGCTATTACAAAAGAAGACAGTTATCCGTCGTTACCGTCAGCGACAGGGTATGATTATGTGGAGAATTACTATTTCCGTTGTGGAGAGGGTAACCCTAACTATGCTACCAGCGAACTTAATATTCCGGTGGAACGTGCGGAGAGTTTCGAGGGAGGGGATGCGCGTTTTCTTTCCCGCTGGAAACTGCGTACGGTAAATCAGGATACTTACTATCAAGGTTTGGCCAAAGGATATTTCAACGGGGCTGGTCTGACCACTTGCGAGGTATATCTCATCAAGGCCGAATGTTTGGCACGTCAGGTCACAGGTAATGATTTCTCTGCTGCTATGGATGTGTTGAACAAGGTACGTAAGACCCGTATTCTGCCGGAGATATATCAACCCTTGCAAGCTTCAACTTTGACAGAAGCCATTGACTTGATCCGACGTACGAAAGACAATGAATTGATTTTCACTATTGTGCCATTCGCTGATGCCCGGAGGTTTAATGCCGAAGGTACTTTTGCACGTGCACTATCCAAAACATGGGAAGGGCAGACTTATACATTAACCCCGGCTTCACATCTTTGGATTATGCCTTTCCCGGCAGGTGCCGTTCAGAATCCGGGTAATGGAACTATCACTCAAAATGTATCTAAATAACCTATAAAAACAGACTTTATGAAATTGATGTATTTATTAGCAACATTCGCCGTTGTTTTGGTGATGATGGCATCTTGTACCCGGCAGTCGGTAACGGGGTACACACTGACAGCTGCAATTGATGGAATTCCTGACGGATCCCATGTACAGCTATTTCCTGTAAGTCATGGTCATGAAAAACCGGTGGCGGACACTACTGTTGTAGATGGAAAATTTATATTTAAAGGGGTGGCGGATGAACCTCTGGCTGTACGGTTGATGGTGAAAGATGCATACGGTTCCATGCCTCTGATGTTGGAGAATGGCAGTATAAGCGTGGAGGGTAAGGTGACTTCTGAAAACCTTAATGGAACCGTGAATTATAATTTTTCACAGGTTTCAGTGACGGGATCTCCTTTGACGGACAAATATGTAAAATTATTGAGCACACGTGATGCCTTGGATTCTATTTATGTAACGAATAACGAGAAGTTTAAGGATATCCGTGTTGCCTATGGTAAAGCGAGAGTTGCCAAAGATAAGATCTTGATGGATTCTGTCGTTGCTACGGAAGCTTACAAAGCATCTGCCGTGGCCGATAGTTTGTTCTTTGCTACGGTAGATGCCACTTACTATAAATTAGTTATGGACAATAAAGAGTCTTATTGGGGGCCTCTGATGATGATCAGTTTGTTTTCTTATCTTACCGAAGAGCAGAAACCGTGGTATGATGCCTTGTCAGAAGAGGCTAAACATTCCCGCTATGGAAAAATGGTGAAAGAGAGTGTGGCTCCTGATAGTCAGATCGGTTCTAAAGTGCCTGTCTTTACAGCCAAGTCACAAGATGGGAAATCGGTAACTTTAACCGATTTGTGCCAAGGTAAGAAGTATGTCCTTATTGATTTTTGGGCATCATGGTGTAATCCTTGCCGTAAGGAGATTCCTAATTTGAAAAAACTCTATACGCAATATGCAGACAGGGGTTTCCAGATTGTAAGTATCTCTATTGATAAAAAAGAGGCGGAATGGACAAAAGCGCTGAAAGAAGAACAACTTCAGTGGCCTAATTTTTTGGATACTGAAGGTATTGCTGATATATATAAAGTGAAATTTGTTCCTACTATGTATTTGATAGATGCCCAAGGGGTCATGGTAGGAGAAAATCTTCGTGGTGAGGCTTTGGCAAATAAACTGGCTGAGCTTTTTGGAGAGATTGAATAATCATATTCTTTTTATGGTATTCTGACATAGAACGGGGCGGAGTCGATGAATAAGTTGGATCTGTCCCGTTGTCTTATGTTTCGGACTGACCCTTCTGTTGATTCAGCCCCCCCTGTACAAGACTATCCAGATTTATTTTGATTCAAATCCTTCATAAGTGTCTAATCCGCTTGCTTACAGTTGTTTATTATGAAGAATTTAAAGCACAATCCTTCATGAATCCGTCAGTTTTAGGTCAGTGGTCCAAATTTTAAGACTGACCCGTTTTCAAACTGAGCCGCCGGATACCCTGCACAAAGCAGGGCTACCAAATAAAAAAGCCATCGATTTATCGATGGCTTTTTTATTTGGTAGCCCGTGGGGGAATCGAACCCCCCTTTCAAGAATGAAAATCTTGCGTCCTAACCGATAGACGAACGGGCCATCCTTTTTATCGAGGATTTCTCTCTCGATTGCGGGTGCAAAGGTAGTGACTTTTTTTGAATTTGCAAACATTTCCCAAACTTTTTTCTAAACTTTTTGTTCATAGTCCATTGAATTGACTATTTACCTAAACTTAACTTTTATGAAAAGTATCTTTAAATCAATGAGTTGCCTTGTATTGGGCGCAATGATTGTTACGCCGATGTTTGCGCAACAAAAAAAACTTTATCCGGAGCTGGAAGGACCGGGACCTGTTGTTATTATCTCAAAAGATAAAAATGGCAAGGAAGAATTAATCAATGTATTTGAAGAAACGCAACGTCCGCATTTCCATGATCCCCGTGCTCCTCGTTTTTTACTTACTGACCAACAGGGAAAGTTTGCATTGGGTATCGGTGGTTATTTGAAAACTACAATGGAATATGATTTTAATGGGATAGTGGATGACGTTGACTTTATCCCTGCACTCATTCCGCAACCGGGATCCACGTCTGTCCGTAATCAGTTCCAGATGGATGCAAGCACTTCCACTATCTTTTTAAAGTTGGTGGGGAGAACCAAGCATTTGGGTAACTTCATCGTTTATACAGCCGGAAACTTCCGTGGAAGTGGAAAGACTTTTGAATTGCAGAATGCTTATTTATCCTTCCTGGGCTTTACTATGGGGTATGATACCGGATTGTTTATGGACCTTGCCGCAGCTCCTCCGACTATTGATTTTCAAGGACCTGACGGGATGACTTTCTATCGCGCCACCCAGTTGCGTTATGAAGCCAATGTGATGAAAGGTTTGAAAGTGGGTGTCGGTGTGGAAATGCCGTCAGTAGACGGTACTCCGGCACAAGATGTGAGAATCGGTAAGCAGAGGATGCCGGATATTCCTGCCTATGTACAGTATTCTTGGGCAAAGGCTAGTCATATACGTGTGGGAGGAATCTTGAGAAGTATGACTTATGAGGATCAAGTGAATAATAAGGCAAAGTCATTGACCGGTTGGGGGATACAGGCATCGGGGACAGCAAGACTGGGTGGTTTCCAGCTTTACGGACAATATACTTATGGTAGAGGTATTGCTCAATATTTGAATGATATCAGCAACTTGAATGTAGATATCGTTCCTTTGGCCGATGAGTCCGGACGTATGCAGGTACTGCCCATGAAAGGATGGTATGCCGGATTACAGTATAATTTCTCGAAACGGGTATTCGCATCGGCTACGTATAGCCAGTCACGTCTGTTTACAGAAGATTGCTATGCTCACTTTAATGAAACTCAGTATAAAAAAGGTCAGTACCTGGTTGCAAATGTATTCTGGAATGTAAGTCATAACTTGCAGGTAGGTGCAGAATATCTTCATGGTTGGAGAGAGAATTTTAATGATGTGAACCGTGAAGCAAACCGTATAAACTTGAGTGCGCAATATAATTTCTAACTTATTTTTCCTATCTTTGTGTCTATCAATAATGGAAAGAGAATGAAAAAAATAGGTGCACATGTATCCGTAAGCGGGGGCGTGGAAATGGCCCCCGTTAATGCATTAGGGATAGGAGCGGACGCATTCGCTCTTTTTACAAAGAATCAGAGGCAATGGGTTGCAAAACCTTTGTCTGTCGAGAGTGTTACTTTGTTTAAAGAAAACTGCGAGAAAGAAGGTTTTGATGCCCGGTATGTTCTTCCTCATGACAGTTATCTGATAAATTTGGGACATCCTGACGAGGAAGGGCTGGAGAAGAGTCGTGCAGCATTTTTGGACGAAATGCAGCGTTGCGAGCTTTTAGGATTGAAAATGCTGAATTTTCATCCCGGAAGTCATTTGAATAAGATATCCATAGAGAAGTGTCTGGACAGGATTGCCGAGTCTGTCAATATGACTTTGGATAAGACGACCGGTGTGACTGCTGTGATTGAGAATACGGCCGGACAGGGAAGTAATGTGGGAAATGAATTCTGGCATTTGAGATATATTATAGATAAGGTAGAGGATAAATCTCGTGTGGGAGTTTGCCTGGATACTTGCCATACCTATACCGCCGGTTATGATATTGTGAATGAGTATGACCGGGTCTTTACCGAGTTTGATGAGGTAGTGGGGAGAAACTATTTGTGTGCCATTCACTTGAATGACTCAAAGAAACCATTGGGTAGCCGGGTAGACCGTCATGACAGTATCGGAAAGGGGCTGATTGGTATTGATTTCTTCCGCCGCTTTATGCAGGATTCCCGTTTTGACGATATGCCCGTTATTCTTGAAACTCCCGATGACACCATTTGGCGGGACGAGATTAAAATGCTTCGCAGCTTTGAACCATAGTTTGTGGCTGGGTGAAAACATATTTAAGGAATTCAGCTATCATTTTGCTTGTTAGGGCGAGGTTTGCTCGCCCGAAAATAGGCTGATTTGCATATTCTCCCAAGATCGTGCCCGTTGGTTCGGGCAGGCAAAAAAACTTATATTCGTCAATCTGAGTTGGCAAATAGTATTTTCACCACCGTAGGGGCAGGCCCGTGTATCTGCCTGATAGTACGAAAGCAGTTGCAGGTTCTCTTTCCAAAGTATGACCGACCGTGGTCTTGTAAGCAGCTTCTTGACGATAAAGTCGGGAGAGAAGCGGAACTCTGGAGGAGCCTGCAGACTGTTATCTAAAACTTATAAAATGAAGAAACCGACCCTTTTGGGTCGGTGTTCTACGGTAGATGTTTTTCCTTTGCTTGACGGCTATGAGGCAATCCCTGCCCCTACAGCTGAATACATGACAGCACTATCGGACTTTTGGCATCTCCTCATTTACTTGAAATCCGGGCCATACTCCAACCAAAATACCATTGCCCAATCTTGGTCATTGGCAAACGGGTCATAAAGATGAGCTTTTTGTCCGTTCACTTTGTCCGGATAGATAAAGGCGCAGCTTCCTCTTCCGTCTTCGGTGAAGAGGCATAGATTGTTCCGGAAAATATTCAAGGCCCGTTCTGTATATTCTTGTTTTCCGGTCGCTTTGGCATAAAGACGGAAAGCAATACCCGATAAAGTGCTCCAGTAATGTGGGAAGGTATCTCCCCAAATCCGGTCTTTTCCAAACCAATAACCATCCCAGTGACGAATAGCGATGTCATAAAGGTGGAAACTGGGCTGTTTTCCGCTAAATGATTCTAATAAAGGAAGCTGGCTTTCGGCCCCTTTCAGATATTTTTCATCCCCGGTGAGCATATATACATTCAGCAGATGGATAATGGACGGAGCTACGATGCTCTGTTCGTAATTGACTTCGGAGGTCGGATAATTAGGCCCGTTTTCACAAAATACGTCTGCCATTGATTTGAAATCGTTCAGCAGAGTGTCCGCTTCGGCAGTAAATCCGTTTTCTTTCAATAGAGTATAGCCGTAGGTCGGGATATTGATGCAATAAAAACCATGCTTGAAATAACGGACCAGTGCACGCAGTGTGCCGTACCCGTCTTTCAGATATTGTTTATTGCCTGTGGTGCGGAACATGGTAAACCAGAAATCGGCCACCCACGGATAGTTGTATCCCCGGTTCTTGCTCTTGAAGTCTACGGTGGAATTGGTTGTGTAGTCCGGTTTCTGGATGCGGCGGATGAAAGATACGTAGTTGTTCAGGGCATCCATTAATTTTTTGTCGGAAGTACGTTGGTATTGTAGAGCCAGCAGAATCCCCATAGCTACCCTTTCTCTGGCTTCGTCGCAGTCAGAGCGTTTGCTGCCACTTTCTCCGTTGATGTAAAGGGATTCGGTATCGTTGTCATAAACAATGAAGGCACCGCTTCTAGGGTCACCGGGCTTGATGAACTGTTGGTGTCCGGCAATGAACTGACACCGGTGGTTGACCAGGCTGTCAAAGTTGCTGACGGCAAGACACTCTACCGACGTTTGCTTTCCGTTCCCGTAGGCCAGTGTGAAAATCTTCTCTCCGGGTTCATTTATTATGGTGGTATAATTGATGTTGTCACCGCTTACTTCTGCCACTTCTTTACCGTTCAGCAATAGCTTGCCTTTCAGTGAGGGGCAGTTGCTTTTGAACGAAACATTTATTTTTTCGCCTGCTTCTACTACATAACGGTCTGCTGAGGCTATGATCAGACCGTTGTCTATGGCTTTTGCTTGGAATTCATCCCAGTTGTCCGCCGATAGGAGTAACCATTGTATGGTATAACATTCTCCCGGCTTTAAAGTCTTGTCCTGTGGATTAAGTTGGAAAACACCGCGGAAGTTGGAGCTTCCTTTTTTCTGCGAGCGCTCCCTCACTTCATAGCCTTTAATGGCACCTTCTTCCATAATCAGTCCCAATCCGCCGGGGGCTCCGCTCATCCGGGTGCAATAGACATAGGCTTCATTTCCTCCTGCCCATATATGTGCATTGCAACGGGCTTCGTAGCAAGTCTGGGCATCCGGATAATTGTCATTGAAAGGTGTGTTGATGGCAATGTCCTGTAAGTCGGCGTCTTTTTCTCCGGTGTTTACGAATTCGTAGGATTCTACCAGGTTCCCGTCCCTGTTCCATTTTCGGGCTACGTTTATTTCTATGTCACCTGTCTGGTATTTCACGGTCATGTGATGGCTCGTGTCATGTTTTTTTGTCGGGATATTCCAGGAGTATTCAGTGCCGTTTATCCGAAGATGTCCCAATCCCCATCCATACCGGGAGTCCACCCATTCGTATTGTGTTCCATCCGTACGCAGGATCCAGTTCATGGAAGTGTCGCTTGTCAGATAAAGTCCGCTTAGCGCCCCTGTTTGTGAGTCGGCTTTGAACGTGATGTTTTTAGGGTAGCTACAACTGCCTAGTGCAATTAATGCCAAAGGTAATGCAGCATACAAGAAAAGCTTCATGATGTTTTTCATACTTATTTGGATTATTGATGTAACTGTGCAAAGAAAGGAATAAAAAGGGAAATTAATTTGTACTTTTCATACATAATCCTGTAAAATAGTTCATTTTCTTTATAAACAGGCTTGAAGTGCCTGTTATTTTGTGGTTTTGAATCATTTTTTAGGTGTGGGTTGTGCGGGATAACGCGGATTTTTTCTTATGATAACATGAGTTTATTATAAGACTAGCTTATAACTGACAGGAATATGAGCAAGACTGATATTGAATTTTAATAATCCTTTTGTCATTTAACTCAAAACCATCCTGTAACGAGTTATTTCTTATATCGAACTTATGTTAATGTTATATCCCGCCGGTAGAGTGGTTTGTGTCTTTCATTGTATGGTTAAGCCTTTTCTATCCTATCCCTAAGCTTAAACTAACGTATCCTTTCTATCTCCATAGCCTTTGGAGTTAACTCCCAAGCTTATGGAGATAACTCCAAAGGCTATGGAGTTAACTCCGCAAGTTTGGGAGATAGAAGTTGTCAGTAAAAGAACCCTTAACCTGAAGGATACAACCGCTTAGCTTGCCGTAGTTTATAGGATAATATATCCTTTCCGTATCCTTCGTTTATTTTATGTCCTGATTACATGTCTTTTATTTCATCCAAGTTCTTCTGGATATCTTCGTCTTTTAACTCATAATTCATCAAGTTACCTGCCAGGTATTGGTCGTATGAGGCCATATCAATCAGCCCGTGACCTGAAAGGTTGAACAGGATCACTTTCTCTTCACCGGATTCCTTGCACTTGTTCGCCTCGCGTACAGCGGCGGCGATGGCATGGCACGATTCGGGAGCCGGAATGATTCCTTCTGCTTGTGCGAACAAACAACCAGCCTGGAAGGATTCTAATTGCTGGATATCAACCGCTTCCATCAGATTGTCTTTCAATAATTGTGAAACGATGACACCTGCACCGTGATAACGGAGACCTCCCGCATGGATATTGGCCGGAGAGAAATTATGCCCCAGTGTAAACATGGGCAGCAACGGGGTATATCCGGCTTCGTCGCCAAAGTCATACTGGAATTTACCACGGGTCAGTTTCGGGCACGAAGCCGGTTCGGCAGCAATGTATCGGGTTTGTTTCCCATTCAGGATAGTGTGGCGCATAAAGGGGAAGCAGATTCCTCCAAAATTGGAACCGCCACCAAAGCAACCGATAATCATGTCGGGATATTCGCCTGCCATTTCCATTTGCTTTTCGGCTTCCAGACCGATAACCGTTTGATGCAGTGTGACATGGCTTAATACCGACCCTAGTGTATATTTACAGTTGGGAGTGCTCATTGCCAGTTCGATAGCTTCGGAGATGGCTGTTCCCAGTGAACCTTGATAATTGGGATTACGGGTAATGATATCCTTGCCGGCACGGGTAGACATGGATGGAGAGGCGGTGACCGTTGCTCCGAATGTCTGCATGATGCTGCGGCGATAGGGCTTCTGATTATAGCTGATCTTTACTTGATAAACGGCAGCTTCCAGCCCGAATACCTTTGCGGCATACGATAGAGCGGCGCCCCATTGTCCGGCACCGGTTTCTGTAGTGACATTGGTTACGCCTTCTTCCTTGCAATAATATGCCTGGGCCAGAGCCGAGTTCAGTTTGTGGGAGCCGATGGGGCTGACACTTTCATTTTTGAAATAAATATGTGCGGGAGTCCCTAGTGCTTTTTCCAGTCCGTAGGCACGTACCAATGGTGTGCTGCGATAGTATTTGTACATTTCACGCACTGCTTCGGGAATTTCAATCCATGCGTCTGTCTGGTTTAATTCCTGTTTGCAAAGTTCTTTGGCAAAAATGGGGTAGAGGTCTTCCGGTTTCAGCGCTTCTTTGGTTTTAGGGTTCAACGGCGGCATGGGTTTGGTCTTCATGTCTGCCTGTATGTTGTACCAGTATTTAGGAATTTCATCCTCTGGTAAGATAAAACGTTTCTGTTTTGTGCTCATAATCTTTCAATTTAATAGTTTTGCGGTCAAAATTAGGTAAAAAAAGTATTCCTTACTAATTTTCAACTGCTTTTTTGTCGGGAACAATAAAAAAAGGGATGTCAGAGTAAAAATGCGAAGTTATTTGTTATTATAGGCAGAGATGTGAATATTTTGATTAAGTTTGTTTTCTGTTAATGCAAGATGATATCGACATGGAACCTTTACACAAACTATTTATCTATCGTAAGAAGTTAGTAAAACCGTACATAGAGCGATTGCTGAAATGGATGGACGGGATAACTTATATGATGTCGGCCTTGTTCATCCTTACATTGGTTTATGAGCATGGATTTCTTATTTCTTTTGAAGAAATGGAGATGATAAACACGCTGTATCATTTTGTCTGGATTGTTTTTCTGGTTGATATTTCCCTGCATCTTTTATTAAATTACTCGGATACCAAGCGGAAGTACCGGGGACTGGCATGGATACTGAGTCTGATGCTTTATCTGACTTTGATTCCGGTTATTTTCCATGAACCGGAGGTGCAAGGGGGAATTCATGATTTCTGGTCTTTTTTCCACAGTCGTTTATATCATGTGGTGCTGCTCACTTTGCTTTCGCTGCTGCAATTGTCTAATGGGATAGTCCGGCTGCTGGGCAGGCGCACCAACCCGTCTTTGATCTTTGCATCCAGTTTTCTCATATTTATTCTGATAGGGGCAGCGTTACTGATGCTTCCGCGTGCCACTTATCATGGCATTTCCTTTATCGATGCTCTGTTTACCGCTACCAGTGCCACTTGTGTCACGGGGTTGGTCTCGGTCGATGTTTCTTCTACATTCACGCCCGAGGGGTTGTTCATCATTATCATGTTGATACAAATCGGCGGTTTGGGAGTCATGACTCTGACCAGTTTCTTTGCTATGTTTTTTATGGGGAATACTTCGCTCTACAATCAGCTGGTGGTCCGTGATATGGTAAGCTCGCAGTCACTCAGTTCGCTGCTTTCCACCTTATTATATATATTAGGGTTTACCTTGGTGATAGAGGCTGCTGGGATGGGGGTTATTTTTTTAAGTATACATGGCACTATGGGCATGGATATTGAGGAAGAACTGGCTTTTTCTGCTTTCCATTCCATCTCTGCCTTTTGCAATGCCGGATTCTCTACTTTGTATGGAAACTTAGGTAACGAACTGGTACTTCATAATCATAACTTGCTATATATCACTATCTCTTTCCTGGTTATTTTGGGAGGTATAGGTTTCCCGATTCTGGTAAATCTGTATGAAACGGTTTCTTATGAAAGCAAGCGCTTGTATCACCGTTATGTCAAAAAGAATAAGAGGACAATCCGTAAAATACATTTATATAACCTGAATACCCGTATCGTATTGATTATGACGGCTATCTTGCTAGTGACGGGTACTGTGGCCATTGCTGTTTTCGAATGGAATCATGCTTTTGCGGGAATGACGGCTACAGAGAAATGGGTGCAGGGCTTTTTTAACGCAACTTGTCCCCGTACGGCAGGATTTTCAAGTGTGGGCATGACTACTTTCAGTGTGCAGACGTTGCTGCTGATGGTGGTGCTGATGATGATTGGCGGCGGTACGCAGTCTACGGCCGGTGGTGTGAAGGTGAATGTGTTTGCTGTAGTCATGTTGAACTTGCGTGCTATTCTTATAGGTGCCGATAAAGTCAATATTTTCAACAGGGAGTTATCTCATGATTCCATCCGGCGTTCTAATGCCACATTGATTCTTTATCTGCTGATTGTTTTCGCGGGTATCTTCGGTTTAAGCATTCTAGAGCCGCAGGCTTCAGTGATGGCGTTGGTTTTTGAGTGTACTTCGGCACTCAGTACGGTAGGTTCAAGCCTGGATCTGACACCTACTTTGGGAAGTGACAGCAAACTGATTGTCATTGTTCTGATGTTTATCGGACGAGTAGGGGTGCTTACTTTGATATCCAGCCTTATTAAACAGAAAAAAATAACAAAATATAAATATCCGAGTGATAACATCATAATCAACTAGTTATGAAATACATTATTATTGGTTTAGGAAATTACGGCGGAGTGTTGGCCGAAGAGCTTTCCGTATTGGGACATGAGGTGATAGGAGTGGATACAAACGAGCATCGTGTGGATGTGTTGAAGGACAAAATCGCGACTTCTTTTATTATTGATGCTACGGACGAACAATCGCTCAGTGTGCTGCCACTGAAAGATGTGGATGTGGTTATTGTTGCTATCGGCGAGAATTTTGGTGCTTCTGTGCGTGTGGTGGCACTGCTGAAAAAGAAAGGAGTGAAACATATCTATGCCCGTGCGGTAGATGATGTGCATAAGACCGTGCTTGAGGCTTTTAATTTAGATAGTATTCTGACACCGGAGAAAGAAGCGGCACGGAGCTTGGTTCAGTTGTTGGATTTACACGTCAATGTGGAGTCTTTTCAGATTGACGAGGAACATTATGTGATGAAGTTCAAACTTCCTTCTTGTTTTGTAGGCTATAAGGTGAGTGATCTGTCATTAGAAACGGAATTCAATATAAAAATCATTGCATTGATAAAAGGGGAGAAAGTGCTGAACGGTTTGGGTATTTCGATATTGGAGCATCAGGTGGAGAATCATTTTGAGGAAAATTATGAGTTGGAGGAGGAAGATCAGTTGGTCTGCTATGGGCTTTATAAGAATTTTATGGATTTTTGGAAGGCGTTGTAGCAGGAATGCCTTTCAAAGAAAGAATATTTTTTTCTAAGTGAGATTAAACCTTTTCTTTTGGGTTTAGTCTAACTTAATAAATAATTTAGTTTAGTTTTTAGTTTTCTCTGAAGGCCGGCCAATGTGATATTGCCCGGTTTTCGCTTTTTATGGAGGTTTTCTTGTGAGTGTCCGTTACTTTTTGTTACTTTGTCACCTAGAAATCGAGATTTAGATGAAACAGATATATTTTTTATTTGTCGTTTTGCTGGTTGTAATGACCGCTTGCGGAGGTAAGAAAGAGGCTTCCGTTGATGCAGAACAATTGATGTTCCAAATAGACAGTGTGGATCATGTGACAGGTTTGCAGCGTATGCAGGTTTCACGTATTGACCAGCATATTGTCAGTGGCGGAAAAAAATATAATTTGTTTATAGAGCGTGCTCCCAGTGATTCTCTGCCTTCAGTCAAAAGTGACTTGGGGATTTTTGCCGACAATCGTATCATCGTTAGAATTTCCCGTGAAAATGGGAGCCGGGTCTTTGCCAAAACTTTTACCAAGCAAAGTTTCTCTGGATTCGTAAGTGCTGATCATCTCCGTCATTTTATATTGGAGGGCGTGGTATTTGATGAAGAGAAGACCCGTGAGGGAAAAAATATCATATTGGCTGCCAGTGTGAGTTATCCTCAGACAGATTTGTATATTCCTTTCTCCATCACTATTACTCCTGAAGGAAAAATGAGCATATCTAAAAATGAGGATATGGAGGAGCTTCCTCCCATGTTGGGAGACAGCCTTAATTAAATCTAAAATACAGGAATAATTTTTCGCGTCATAATCTTTTTAGGCGGTTAGTTGTTGGTATGGCATTAACTAACTAAAGAATAAATTAGATTATGAGAAAGATTTTATTTTTAATGGCTATGCTGGTATGCTCTCTTCAGTTCGCCATGGCAGGCGATGTTGTGACCCGCGATGTGAATAAGCTTCCTGTTGCCGCACGTGAAATGATCGGCAAACATTTCTCCCAGACTAAAGTTGCGTATATCAAGATTGAAAAGGACTTGTTTCAGACCACTTCCTATGATGTAAAATTGGCCGATGGCATTGAATTGGAGTTCAATTCAAAGGGAGAGTGGCTTGAGATAGATTGCAAGAACAAGTCGGTTCCTTCTACTTTTATCCCTCAGGCTATTTCCAAGTATATGAAAGCTAATTATAACGGGCATAAAACGGTGAAGATAGAACGTAACCGCAAGGGATATGAACTGACATTGGAAAATGGATTGGAAGTAGACTTCGATCAGTTTGGAGGATTCTTGAAGTTGAGCGATTAAAAAAGATTTTTTCTGTAATAGGGGAACTATCTCTCCTTATAGTAATGATGCCATAAGAGGGTGTATCAGAAATAAATTGAACTATCTTTTTATTATCAGCGTTGAAAAAGATAGTCGCAACCAATTTTGATTCACCCTCTTATGTATTATAAATACAGTTCTCGGTCTTTGCCCTGTTATTAATCCATCGGCTCGTAATCCTTTGCCAGACCGCCTTCGCTGGTTTCCTTATATAAGGAAGGAAGGTCATGACCGGTCTGTTTCATTACTTCCACCACTTTGTCAAAGGATACACGGTGATTACCGTCTGTAAAGGCAGAATAGATATTGGCATCAAGAGCTCGGGCCGCTGCATAGGCATTTCTTTCGATACAAGGGATTTGTACCAATCCGCATACCGGATCGCAAGTCATTCCCAAGTGATGCTCCAAGCCCATTTCGGCTGCATACTCTATCTGGGCCGGGCTACCTCCGAATAATTGGCTGGCAGCGGCGGATGCCATTGAACAGGCCACTCCTACTTCTGCCTGGCAACCGGCTTCGGCTCCGGAAATGGAGGCGTTGTGTTTTACTATATTTCCTATCAATCCGGCAGTAGCCAGTGCTCTTAAAATCCGCATATCGCTGAAGTCACGGCTTTTTTGCAAGTGATAAAGTACAGCCGGAACCACTCCGCATGATCCGCAAGTAGGGGCTGTGACGATTTTGCCACCTGAGGCGTTTTCTTCACTGACTGCCAGAGCGTATGAGAATACTAACCCGCGGGAACGCAGATTGTCCTTATAACCTTTTGCCTTAATATAGTAAGTGGAGGCTTTTCTGCGCAGATTGAGTGGCCCGGGTAATACGCCTTCTTGATCCAAACCACGCTCAATGGCTTCTCTCATGGTTTTCCATACTTCTGCCAGATAGTCCCAAATGTCTTCGTCTTCACATTGCTGGACGTATTCCCAGTAATTGCGTCCGGTACGTTCACACCAGTAGAGGATTTCACTCATACGGTTCATATCATAGATTTCCGGAGTTGAGCCTTTGTCGTGCCCTTCTTCGGCTAGAGCACCTCCGCCTACACTGAAAACAGTCCATTCATCTGTCACCTTTCCTTTTTCATTCAAAGATTTGAAAGTCATTCCATTGGGATGAAACGGATAGAAGACATGGGCTTTCCAGATAATTTCTGTAGGCGCATGCGGTTGCAATGTATCTAAAATGGCTACATCGGTCATGTGTCCTTTACCGGTAGCGGCGAGGCTTCCATAAAGAGTAACTTGAAAAGCTTTGGCTTCGGGATGTTTTCCTAAGAAGATTTCAGCAGCCTTGCGCGGTCCCATAGTATGACTGCTGGACGGACCGGTGCCGATGCGGTATAGTTCTCGGATAGATTTCATTTCGTTTTATAAGGTTAGTTATTATGAGGAACAAAGGTATAAAATAAAAGGGGGAAAGTAGCAAAAAAGGAAAAGAAAAACTCTCTTGACAAATAGGAAAGTTGTCAGGAGAGTTTGGAAAACCACCGGTAGGATTTGGTGTATTGTCTTTATTCTAATTGTCTTTGGATACCTTTGTCACCGACGACAAAATACTGATTATTTTCAATCAGCATGGCACGTCCGCGCTTTTTTTCCCGGTTTTCTTTATTGTCCACATTTACTCCGATAACCTTGCCGTTATAGAAAGTGGAAATATCTTTGAAAATGGTATGTCCCACAATAATATGTTTTGCCTTATAACGGTCCATAATCATTTCTAGGGAGTCTTTTGCCAGCGGATTGTATTTGCCATCAGTGCGTACCAGTCCGCGATACCAGATGGGACCGCTGTTTCCATACAGGAAGGCTGTGAGTGGAGAAAGCGCTTTGCGTTCTTTTTTCGTCATAAATAGCCCTTTACTCATTTCTTCATTGACAGTGGGAATGTTCAAGTTCTTGTCATAGAAGTCTTTGCCCAGTCCGGCATGTACATATAGGTCGTTACCTATCATTTGCATGGTGTTACGGGTTCCCAACCATCTGCCCAGTTCGGTATCGGGACCGAATAGCCGGGGGTACTCCATCTTTAGTTTTTCTGCTAATATTTTATATTTTTCTTTGGTGTATCGGAGGTCATTGGCCAGTACCATCGGTTCATGATTTCCCAGCATGAACGATACGTGTCCTCCGGTTTTGGCTGCTTCCTCTTCCAGTTTGTAAAATAGCCAGAAGATTTGCGGTACATCTTTTCCTCTGTCAAAAATATCACCGATAATCATCAGATGGTTTTTCCCGAAGCTCCATTTGTAGTCTTTATCAATGATATGATTGCCTTGTAACAGGCTGATTACACAGTCCAGCCTTCCATGAGGGTCGGACATGACAAAAACTTTGTCTGCCTGGGGATAATTCCATCCGGGACGTTTTACCGGGTGTAGTTTTACATCAAATGGAAACCTGCCTTTGTGGTCTGTCACATGCAGGGTAAAGTTTTGAGGTAATGTGGTATAAGTGGTATCAATGATATTCCCTTTCTTATCTACATTGATTACTCTGATTTGGCCGTCAGGCTGATACAATACGTATGGACCGTCGGCTGTTAATTCTTCTTTTTTCTCTTTGTCTTTCTTCTTGTCTTTGAAATCAAGAGTTCCGGCACTAAGGCCGGAACTGATGAATGCGAGGGTAAATGCAAGAAGAAAGTAGTTGATAAAATTAGTCTTGCTTGTCATCGATTTGATTTATAATTCAGTTAGATTTTATCAATTTGTGTTGACTATTATTTCAGATATTCTGGTGTTTGTACAATATTAGAATTAGCATTAATTTCTTTTTGAGGAATAGGTAATATTGTACGATAATAGTTTCTGTCGAAATCCATAGATGTTTTTTCGTCAGCGAAATGCACTACCTCTTTCATCATATCGTCTGTTTCGTTAATACGAGTTACTCGTAAGTTATTACGTAATAAGTCAAACATGCGGTGCCCTTCACCAATGAGTTCTTTCCTGCGTTCTTCTAGAACATCATCAAGGGTAACCTTTGCGGGCATCGTATAGTCCGGATTTCCTCGGAGTGCAATGGCTTTCAGGTATTTTGCAGCTTTTGTTGCATCTCCGTTTTTCACGGCTGCTTCGGCTGCATTTAAGTAAGTTTCGGAAAGACGTACTATAGGAATATTGGCATCCATAATATTTTCTCCAGGTTGTGGTTGATACTTATTCAAATACATTACTTTTTTGTCTTGATTAACTAATAACTTAATGCGTACATCATTAGGCGTTTCTAACAGATGGTGATAAAAACTGACTGTAATGCACATATCTTGATATCCTTTTGGAGAAGTTAGATATCCCATACTTTCATTGCCGGGGCTTTCGGTAGTAGTATTGACTATTTCGAAGAGAATTTCTCCCGGATTTGCTTCGGAGGCTTCCGTACCCCATACAGTGGGATATTCTTCGGTATTCCATAATTGGTATTTATTGGCTTCCGATCCTTTTATTGCTTCTTCTGCAGCTTGTAAAGCTTCACTGTTCTTCCCCATATACAGATATGCCCGACTTAACAAAGTTAATGTGGCCCATTTACTGATTTTACCTTTCTTATTTAAGGATAAATCTTTTTGATTCAAACTAGTACCTGACCATGAATATGTGGGTATCATTAAACTAGCCGCATTCTTTAAGTCTTTGATTATTTGATCATAACATTCAGCTACAGTGTTACGTGAAGGCTTACTGTCGGCAGTGGCTGATGCTGAAGTGATGATAGGTACTCCTAAAGAGGCTCCGTTATCTTTTAAATAAGTATATCCGAAGAAGCGCGTAAGGTCAAAAAGGGCCAGACCACGTATTGCTAATGCTTGTCCTTCCAAATCATTGCGGAAGATATGCTCATCTTCATCGTTTGGAAGAATTTCGATATTGTCAATGCCGTCTAAAATTACATTACAGTTTTGAATGATGGAATAAAGATATGACCAGTGTGTACTTGGTCCATTTGCAGGTAACCAATCCATTTGGTAATAGTGAGCTGTTCTACAAGTTGATTGTACAGCTTGCATGTCATCTCCTGTTACATCTCCGTAGTAGATTAAACGCCCGGAATACGCATAGGCATTACGCATTGTCGCATAAATGGCGTTTAGTGAATAATCAATGTCGGAGAGAGATTTGATACTCGTTTCTGTTGGAATTTGTGTGGACGGTTCTAAATCCAACCAATCGTTTCCACATGAAGTAAACAATCCGATGGATAAGACTATTGATAAAAAATTATGTAATGTTCTCATATTGTTGTTTTTTAGTGGTTAAAAATTGATGTTGAGACCAAAAGTAACGGTTTTTAAAGGCGGTGTGGTTTGAGTTGCACTACCGGCACTAACAGCTTCAGGATCATAATTGTCATAGGCCGCCCATGTCCATAAATTGCTTGCTGATGCATAAAAACGAACATTTCCTATATTGATTTTATTTGTCCATTCTTTAGGTAACGTAATGCCGAATGTGATATTTTTTAAGCGGAAATAATCAGTACTGTGGATACGGCGGCTACTTGTTATTTTATGCATTGATACAGAAGATGATTTACCCGGCATATATACTTCTATATTGGTTTGATCACCTGGCTTTTTCCAGCTATCACGATAATAAGTCGGAATGTTTGCATAGGAATCGTAACCGCCATGTTCTGTCTTTTGTGCCCAAGTATCATAAGAATATCCTCCGAATTGATAGGAGAATAAGAAATTTAAATCAAGCCATTTATAACGCAATGAATTAGAGATACCTCCGTTAACAGTTGGTTCTGCATGTTTATAAGGAATGAATTGTGCATTTTTAGAGTTCTCGGTAATTTCTTTTATATAATTTCCGTTCTCATCCAATTCATTGGTATAGAATAGAGGATTTCCTGTTTCAGGATTGATGCCCGCAAATTCTTGTACATAGAATGTACGATAAGAACTTCCTACTTTGTGTATTTGGGTTCCACTGACAATTTGTGTCTGTTCGCCATCTAATTTTACAACTTTATTGGAGTTATGACCTAAATTGAAAGTTGTATTCCAGTTAAAGTCTTTTATTTTAATATTAGTGGAATTAATAGTTAATTCAATACCTTTATTTTTCACTTCACCTATATTCATTAAATAACTACTAAATCCTGTTGTCATGGATACAGGACAGTCCATTAATAAGTTTTTAGTTGTACGGGTATAATATTCAATCGTGAAGTTCAGACGATCCCAAAAACCAAAATCCAAGCCAATATTCATATTATAATTGGTTTCCCATTTCAGATTAGGATTTGCAATTTGGGACATTTGAATACCGGGTTGCTCCAAGTAACCACCACTAATGGAGCTTAATCCCATATAGCCGAAATAATCAGAAGGAAGAGTACCGTTTACACCGTATGATGCTCTTATACGCAAGTCTGTCAACCAATCTTTTACAGGTTGCATAAATTCTTCTTCAATAGTACGCCATGCTCCGGATACAGACCAAAATGTTCCCCAACGATTGTTACGGTGCAAACGTGAACTGCCATCAACACGAAAACTAGCTCCTAGATAATATTTATTTTTGTAATCGTAATTCAAACGGCTTAAATAGGATACCAGTCTGTACCTTGAATCACTTCCCCCTACAGATACTGTTTTCATTCCATTACTAATGGCATGTTTGTCGGGAGTTGTAAAATTGTAAGCTTCCCCTGATAAATAGTCATTGTAGGTATCATCAATTTCATATCCGGCAAGAAAGTCCAAATGATGAATGTTGTTGAAAGTAGTTAAATAGCTTAAGGTGTTACTCCATACCATTTTTTTATATTCTCTTATGCGTTTTACTACTTCTCCATTTTCATCTTCACCGTTGGAAGTACGTGGGTCATACCATTTCTCACCTTTTACAGTAGTGTAATCATAACTGAATGTTGTTTTGAATTTCAGATTTTTTATGATTTCGTATTCGGCATAAAGCGTATTGAATGCGCGTAGCATTTTTTCATGTTTATAATCGTATTCAGCTGATAATTTGGGGTTGCGGTCATTGGCTTTACGAATAAATTTACGATTCCAACTGCCATCTTCATTGTAGACCGGATCTGAAGGAGTAGCCCAATTACGTGAGGAATAGAAAGGAGATGTATAAGTGAATCCTTCGTCATAAACACTCTGATTTACATTTGAGAAAAGTATCTTGGCGCCTACAGTCAATTTGTCTGTTGCACTGAAATCTGCGTTCAAACGCCCTGTTACACGTTCCAAACCGGAACCTTGTACAATACCGTTCTGCTTCATATATGATAAAGAAGAGTAATATTTAAATTTATCGCTGCCACCGGCTAGTGATGCTTCATAGGTAGAATGATGTCCCTTTTGGAAAAGCTCTTTATTCCAGTCTGTGAAACCACACCATGGAATTGGAGCATATTTATCGATTTGCCCATCTGCATAAGTTTTACTTTGTGACATTAGCTCTTCCTCTGATATATTAGGATTTTTATCAGCTAGTTTACGTTGTTGATATAATATCAATCCATTGTAAATATATTCACGTCGTTCTTCTCCCCCCATAACTGGGCGATAATCCATTGCGAAATCATTGCTACCCCAGTCTGCTTTTAATGAAATTTGTGCTTTTCCGCTTTTTCCTTTCTTGGTGGAGATTAAAATAACTCCATTTGCAGCACGTGAACCATAAAGGGAGGCTGCTGCAGCATCTTTTATTACTGTAATATTTTCAATATCCGAGTTGTTTAATGTAGACATTATGTCAAATCCGGAGTCGGAGCTGGTAGCAGCAACAGAACCGGATTGGACGGGAACACCATCGATTACGTATAGTGGAGAATTGCTTGCATTGAAAGAACCCATACCACGAATACGGATAGAAGTGGAGGCACCAGGCTGACCTGAACTGGAAGTGACTTGTACTCCGGGAGCATTACCTTCTAGCAAACTGGAGAATGAAACTACGGGTAAATCTTTTAATTCTCCTGTCTTCACAGTAGAAGCAGAACCTGCGTATGCCGATTTCTTGAAAGTACCATAACCGGTAACAACCACTTCTTCCATAACATTATTATCAGGAGCCATGACTACTTTCAGTATCTTTCCGGCAGTGGCTTTTATTTCCTGCTTGCCATAACCTATATAGGAGATTATCAAAGTGGCAGGTATACGGTCTACATCTAATGAGAAGTGCCCGTCCAAATCTGTAGTAGTTCCATTCGTAGTACCTTTGACTAAGATATTCGCTCCAATAATAGGTTCTCCCGTCTCATCCAGTACTGTACCGGTTAATGTTGTTTTCTGTTGAGGAACAGCAGACTCTTTTTCTTCAATTTGCTTGATAGCAATAACGCCGTTGTGAACTGAATAGGTCAAACCGCTATTCATAAGACATTTATCAAGCACATTGGCTATTTTTTCGTTATTTACATTTAGGTTTTGGACTTTTATTTGTTTTACATCATTGGTGCTGTATACAAAAGTAAAGTCGGTTTGTCTTTGGATTTCCCAAAGAATTTCACTCAACGTGGCATTCTTGAATGAGGCTGTGACAGTGGCTTGTGCAAACACTTTGTTGGCAGCCTGCATAAAACCTGTGGTAATGATACAGAAAAATAGGAACGTAATCCACAAACGTTTACTACTTTTACCGTGATTGGTGTAGTTGTGTTTTTTGTCCATAATACATCATTTTTATTAGTTATAGAATGTGATTGTTTTGTTATTGACTTTTACGTGTACTTTTTGAGTCTCTTCCAACAAACGTACAAATGGAGTGATTTCCGAATACCGATCTACATTGCATCCGAAGCGTAGGTCTTTTATTTTCTCATTGGCAAAAATTACTTCCATGTCATACCAGCGTGATAGTATTTTCATGATATCTTCCAATCGCTGGTCTTTGAAATGAATTTTTCCTTTTATCCATGAGGTATAAAATCCGGCATCTACCATGCGTATCTGTATGCTGCTGTTTCCGAGGCTGATGGTAGCTTGCTGGGAAGGCTTTAAAATACAGCTTTCTCCAGTTTCTGTATTTACTTTGACAGAACCGTTTACCAAAGTTGTCTGATACTCTTCCTGTGGATAAGCAGAGATGTTGAATGTGGTTCCCAACACTTCTACTTGCATGCCTTGAGTGCATACTATAAATGGTTGCCCTGTTTTGCAGACTTCAAAATAGGCCTCGCCTTCCAGTTCCACTTTGCGTGGACCGTTATCAAATGTCACAGGAAAGCGGAGACTGGTCATTGCGTTCAGATGCACTTTTGTTCCATCACTTAACAATAGAGCATATTCTCCACCTCGTGGAGTTTCCACTTTATTATATACAGGCTTGTTTTTTGGGACTGTTTTTGATGTTACTTGGTAATTCAGCATTGTAGAGTCCATGTGGACTCGGGCTCCGTCTATTTTCTCAAGCAGACTCTCTGTTTCTTTATTTATATGGATTGTCTGGCCGTCCTCCAATGTCAGAATAGCTTGGGATTCCCCAGGTAGAATGGATTGTGCGATGAACTGTTTGTCCGAAAGAGAAACGGGCGAGGTGAATTTCATGGAAATACTTACAAAAAGGACAGGTAACAGAATGATTGCGGCATAACTTACTATTTTGATATATCTGCTTCTGTTATTATTTCTTTTGATTCGCTTTTCCACTTCTTTCCATCCGGATGAAGGATTGAATGCCGTATTTTTCCGGAAATGTTGCTTTTGGTTTTCTTCATCACAAATTTTCTTGAATAAAATCTCGTGCGCTGTAGATTCTTCTCTCCAAGCAGTTAGTTTTATTGTTTCTTCCGGGGTTATTTCTTCCGACAGATACCTTGCTATGAGGTTGGCTATATAGAAATCTTGTTTTATCATATTTTGACCTGTTTTTTATCTCTTTTATAATAAAACAGGTCTGTTTGAAATTTGGGTGAATAATAAAACGACTTTTTTTGAAAAAAAACAAATTAATGTCTTTTTATATAAAGAACAAGAGGAAGTAATAGTAGTCTTTCAAGTTCTCTCTGAGTTTCTTGTAGGCTATTTTCTTTAATGTATGGACTGTTTCTGTAGATATGTTTAGTCTGTCTGCTATTTCTGCGTTTTTTTTCCCTTCCAGAGATAGTTGCATAATGGCTTTCATTTGGTCAGGTAATTTATTTATGGCTTCAGAAACGATACGATAAGTTTCCTCTTCAACGATTGCATCGTGAAAAAAGGAATCCTTTTTCTTTTCGATGACATTTTGAGCGTATTCATATACTACTTTTGAATGCTCCAGTTCATTGAGTGCTTTATTGCGTACAGCTGTATATAAAAATGCTTTTACCTGATGCAGATAAAAAAAATCTTCTCTTATTTGCCATAGTTTGGCAAATGAATCTTGTACAATATCTGCTGAAGTTTCTTGGTTTTCTGTATATTGATTGGCAAATAAGCATAGAGTTACATAATATTTATTGAAAATATCATGAAACCCTTGCTCATTAAGCTTAATACTTATAGTTGTATGAGAAGTTCCCGCTGCCACCTTTGCTTTTAATTTTCTCTAATTTTAGTGCGAATATAGAGAAAATTAATTAAAAACAGCCTCTTATTCTATTAAAATATTATTTTAAGTCTACTACAGTAATACCTGCCCCACCAAATTGTACGTGTTCGTCTTGATAGTGTGCTACTCCTGGAACACTTCCCAAATAGCTGCGAATCAGGGTGCGCAGTATGCCTGTACCTGTTCCGTGAAGGATACGTACACGGTCTATTCCCAATAGTATGGCATCATCGATAAAATAAGTTACTGCCTGTATCGCTTCATCGCCACGCATACCGCGTACATCAATATCTTGTTTGAAATTTAGTTTCTTTTCATATACCCGATCTTGTGTTTCACTGCTGACGAAGGTACTTTTTACCATTGTTTTCTGGGTGGGCTGTATTGGTGTGCTACGTTCCAGCTTATCCAGTTTTACATTGGTTTTTATCATTCCGAACATAACTATTGCATTTTTGCCATTAATTCCTAGTACTTCTCCGACACTGGATTGACCTTTGATCTTTACAGTGCTACTTACAGTGATAGGCTGTTCTTTGGGTATTGACAGTTGGGAAGATTCCGTCTTGGCTTTATCCTTTTTGTTTTTTTTCCGCTCTTGTTTTTCACGGAGTTTTTCCATTTTCCGGATGATTTCATCTTCCTTGTTCTTTTTCTCGATATCTTCTATCTGATTTTTAAAATCAGTCAGTTCCTGACGTGCCGATTGTGTACGTTCTTTGTCGGCTTGTGCTTCCTTGATGATACGGATGGTATTTTCAATTCGGGCATTTGATTCCTGTATCAATCTTTCCGCATCTTCTTTGGCCTTTCGCAAAATCTCTTTACGACTTTTCTCCAGTTCCTGTAGTTCTTCTTCGTATTTGGCGATGGTTTCTTCCATCTGTTTTTCTCGTTTGCGGATGTTCTGACGCTTGGTTTCCCAATAACGTTTGTCACGTACGATATCTTGTAGATATTTATCAGCATTGATATATTCACTCCCTACAATTTCGGATGCGTCGGCTATTACTTCTTCCGGTAAACCTATTTTCCTAGCTATTTCTACTGCAAATGAACTTCCCGGATTTCCTATTTGTAATTGGAATAAAGCTTGCATTAAATGCCTGTCATATAACATGGCACCATTAACCACTCCTTCGTGATCTTCGGCAAAATGTTTCAAATTTTGATAATGAGTGGTGATAACGCCGAATGTGCCCTTTTCATTGAAACGTTTCAACACAGCTTCAGCTATGGCTCCTCCAATTTGTGGTTCTGTACCTCCGCCGAATTCATCAATGAGGATAAGGCTGCGTTCGTTACAGCTTTTCATCATTGTTTTCATGTTGGTAAGGTGTGAGGAGTAGGTACTCAGATCGTCTTCGATACTTTGTTCGTCACCTATGTCTATAAAGATACTGCCGAATAATCCGGCATGGCTACGTTCATGCATCGGAACCGGCATACCACATTGTAACATATATTGTAGTAATCCCACAGTCTTCAGACAAACGGATTTACCTCCGGCATTCGGTCCGGATATAATTAGAATGCGTTGATTTTTAGTTAGTTCTATATCTAGAGGAACAACCTTTTTATTATGCTTGGCCAGCGAGAGTTGCAATAGTGGGTGTATGGCCATGGTCCAGTCCAAAATCTGTTTGTCTTCCAATGATGGTTTGGTGGCGTTCGTCTGAATGGAAAAATGGGCTTTGGCACGGATGAAATCAATTTCTGCCAAAAATTCGTATGACTGGAGGATGGCGGGGACCTGTGGGCGGATTATGATAGAGAAATCTGTCAGGATACGGATGATTTCCCGGCGTTCTTCTCCTTCCAATTCCCGTATTCTATTGTTTGCTTCCACTACTTCGGCCGGTTCTATGAAAACTGTTTTGCCGGTGGATGATTCATCGTGTACAATTCCCTTGATTTTCCGTTTTAATCCCGGTGCGACAGGGATGACGAGTCTTCCGTCACGCATGGTAGGAGTTACATCTTTATCAACATAACCTTCTGCTTGAGCGTTGCGTAGAATTGCATTCAAACTGCGTGATATGCTTCCGGCTGTCGAGGCCAACTCTCTGCGGATGCGTAATAATTCGGAAGAAGCATTGTCTTTGATTTTTCCGAATTTGTCTAAGATGTTGTTAATACGCGTGATGAGTTGAGGAAACACGATAATATCTCCTGCCAGTTTTTGTAGGGCAGGGTAGGGGGAGTTTTCTTGTTCTTCGTCATTCGGGGTCAGTGTCAGAAAATGGATGATATCACGAATTGTTTCTAAAGAACGGCGTAAATCAAACAGTTCTTGCTCATCCAAATACATACCTTCTACGCGGATACGTTTTAGTGATGGTCGTACATCAAAAAAATATTGGTCGGGAAAACTGTCTTCCTCTTGTATGATGCGCATGAATTCCATCACCTGTTCCAGCCATTCATTAATATCCTTAAAGGATTCTGAGAAGTTCATTTCATCTACTCTTTCTTGACCTAATGTGCTGAGACATTTCTCTTTTAGTAAATGACGGATGGAATCGAAACCTATTTTCTGTTCGAAATTCTGAGGGTATATCATGATTTATTTCTTTCGTTTATTATTCGTATGCAAAAATACGATTTGAAAATTTTATAGCAAAAAAACTGGTAAACTATTTGCTTATTTAAAATAAAGTCGTACCTTTGCAGCGATTTCAACGGAAAGTACTTTTGAAAAAAGAAGTCTTGGAGAGGTGGCAGAGTGGTCGATTGCGGCGGTCTTGAAAACCGTTGTACTGCGAGGTACCCGGGGTTCGAATCCCTGTCTCTCCGCAACAAACGCTGAAAATCAGCAGATTGCAAAACAAACACCCAGTTTTACACCCAAGAATGTAAAGTCTGGTGTTTTTGTTTTATTTAAGATAATACAACCACTACATAATAAAAGAGTAGCGATATTAAAAGAATCCGATGAGAAAAGACTAATATTTATCTATCCATTCACTTTGATTTTTCAGGACTTTACATCGTCCTGAAAGTATTTGTTATTGTATTCCAACGTCAGGAGTGGATTATAATACAAGTTTTTTGTGTGGATAGAATTTCGTTTTGCTTAATGTACGAAAGTACTTATCTATAAACGCATGAAATATTAGCACAATGAATCATTGGAAATCAACTTTGGCCGTGATAGGAATAGGCCAACTCATATCTATTTTAACAAGTACGATTGTTGGCTTCTCCATTATTTTTTGGATTAGCAACGAATTTAAATCCCCGACAGCTTTATCTCTGGCTATTTTAGCTGGATTTTTACCACAATTTGTATTAGGCTTGTTTACCGGGGTCTATGTTGACAGATGGAATCGAAAGAAAACGATGTTTTATTCGGACTTGTTCATCGCGTTCTGTACCCTATGTCTTTTTATTGTGATAACCAAGGGTTATAAAGACCTTTCTTTTTTTTATCTATTGACTGCTTGTCGTTCAATAGGCAGTACGTTTCATGCACCTGCTTTACAGGCAAGCATCCCTCTACTGGTTCCCAAGCACCATCTTGTCAGGGTATCAGGTTTGTACCATTCCATTCAATCCTTCAGTGAGGTGATAGCTCCCGTTGTAGGGGCAAGCCTCGTTGTTTGGCTTCCCATACAGTATATTCTGCTCATAGATGTGATCGGAGCTGTTGCTGCTTGTCTGACCTTACTTTGTGTCCAGATTCCTTCTCTTCAAAAAACGAAAGTTCTTCCAGATTTCAAAAAAGAACTGACGGAATGTTGGCATACCTTGCGGCGTACAATGGGCATTTTGCCTTTATTCGTATGCTTTACGCTGGTGACTTTTGTCCTTATGCCTGTTTTTACGTTATTTCCTTTTATGACGCTTCTGCATTTCAACGGAAACATTTTGCAAATGGGAGTTGTGGAAATGGGTTGGGGCTCAGGGGCATTGTTGGGCGGTTTAGTACTTGCCTGTAAGGCTTTGAAAAGCAAGCAAACATTAGTGATGCATACGGCTTATGTGATATTGGGATTGTATCTGATTAGCGCCAGTTATTTACCATCAAGCGCATTTATAGGTTTTGTTTGCCTAACATTTACAGGAGGCATAGCCTATTCCATTTACCATGCGCTTTTCATCGCTATTATTCAGCAGAACTTGGCTTCGGACATGCTTGGACGGACTTTTTCTCTCATCTTTAGTTTGAGTACCTTTCCATCAATGCTGGGTATCGTAGCTTCAGGATATTGGGTGGAAGCATGGGGTATCACATCCGTCTTTATGATCAGCGGATGGGTTATCTTTCTGATTGGAGTGGGTGCAAATTTTATTTCTTCAATCAAGCAGTTGGATAATTACGCATAGTATTATTTATTAAAGAATTATTATATGACAAAGAAAGAACACACTACGATTACAGAGTTATTTCAAGTTTTGGACTTGTTGGAAAGCCTGGACATGCAGTTTTGGTTGGATGGAGGCTGGGGAGTGGATGTCTTGTACGGACAGCAAACCCGCTTGCATAGAGATATTGACATTGATTTTGATGCCAATTATACAGACCAACTCCTTGATCTTTTGCAGGAGAGAGGATATCAAATTGAAACAAATTGGTTGCCCACCCGTGTGGAACTGTATAGCAAAGAATTAGGCTATATTGATATCCATCCTTTTGTCTTGAATGCGGACGGCACTTCCAAACAAGCCGACTTGGATGGAGGCTGGTATGAATTTCAACCGGACTATTTTGGAACAGCAGTCTTTGAAGGCAGAAGCATCCCTTGCATTTCTGCAAAAGGGCAACAAGTATTCCATTCGGGCTACGATTTAAGAGAGAAGGATATTCACGATTTATCTATAATTAAACAATGTATAACAACAATGAGCCTAACAATTAGATAAGAACAAGAAAATGACAGAAAAACAAATTGTCTGGTATATCTTACTTACAGAAGTAAAGATAGACAGTGACACCCAGTCTGTCACATCCCTGAGTGTAGCTCCATTGGCAGTCTTGCCGGAATTCCAGCGTAAGGGAATTGGGGGGGGATGTTGATTCAGTAAGCCCATCAGAGGGCAGCACTTTTGGGTTACGGCACAGCAGTCGTATTGGGGCATAAAGAGTATTATCCTCGATTTGGCTATCGCAAGGCTATCGATTTAGGAATTGAATTTCCTTTCGAAGTCTCTCATGAATATTGCATGGTGGCTGAATTAATACCTGGAGCTACTGAGAATGTGAAAGGTATGGTTTGTTATCCAACTGACTTTAAATAGTTTAACAAGTAAAATTCATTATATAACTCGGACTGGGTATTTCAATTTCCCAGTCCGTATTCTGATAGTACTTATTCAATTGGAAGATTGTGTTGCTTCAAGAATGAAAGTTTATCCCAATACCCTCTTTGAAAGACGATTTTGTTATCTTTTACATGAAAAAATCCGCATCCACGAAGTCCAAGAGAGTCTTTCCATTCCATGATAGCCCATTCGCCATCTTCAAAAATATTTTCCACCATACAAACCATTTTAGCAGTGGCAAATTCATTCACAAACATTTTGTAGATTGATTCTTTACCTATTATTGGTTCGTTTGCGACTTGATGATTTACTGCATTAGTAGCATACAGCTCTGCTATATGATAAGCATCTGCTTTGTTAAAGCAATCTATCCATTTTTCCAAAACTTCTTTAGGCTTCATTTTTTATAAATTCTTAGGATTTTGATTCTGTAATAAAAACAATCTGTTTGGATGCATAGATACTTGATTTTATTAATAATAGGCTATTCTATATTCTAAATCCTCTGGATTTTTGCTCTCTCTGCACCGAGTTACGTAGATTCTGCTGTAACTTTTCCCATTGTTCCTTAAACCATTGTACTATGGGTTGTCGGTTTATGGTCAGCATAAGCTTACCACTATCCATCGGATGTTTCTCAACCCTAAAAATATCATTCTTGATGTCAAATTTCCACCTGTGTTCTTCGGAATAAATTTTGCCACTACATTGTATGGATTCTTTCTTTGTCAAGAGGTTTTCTATCATGTCTTTGGTAAACCCGATAACAGCGCATAATTTTTCCATTCTCAACATCTCTTTGAACATGGGAAACCATTTGTGGGCTTTTTCAAGCAAGGTGCTCAATCGTGATATTTCCTTGTCTTTGGCTTCAAGTTCTTGATTATGTATTCTTTGAAGATTACGAATTTGTCTGCTATGCTGTTCCTGTATTTGTTGTATCTGAATTTTTAATTCATCAGTAGCTTTGTCCCGTTTGGTAATTTCCTGATGTAGCTGCTCGATGTGATGTTCCAGTTCTTTCAGCTTACCGCTTCCGAAAAGAGAACCTACACCGCTTGCTATGGCGGTAGCAGCATTGGTGGCTGTTTTCTTTAGTTTGTCCGTGCGTATCTCTGCTTTTACCTGTTTGAGTTCCTGTTCGGCAAGGCTTACTTGTTGTTCCTTGTGTCGCTTGGTTTCCTCTATACGTTGCAGTTCGGCTTTCTGCTTCTCAATGATGAAATCATTTCGTTCCAGATGCTCTTTACCTGTGACAGCTTTTGCCTGTCCACGTTCCATCAGGAGAATATCGGAAGCAAGGGTCTGCATGGTTGCCATATCCTCGTCATTGAGCTTTCGGCTCTTTCCAGTTTCATGGTTCATCCAGTCGAATACGACATGAGCATGATAATTTGGTTTGAACCATCTGTTACCGACTTGGAAGCTCTCCTTGTCTTCTGCTTCCGGCTGACCGTTCAGCCAATGCCCTTCGTCTTTATGCAGGAAAATCTGTAGCGGAGTGATGCCCCAGCGTCTTTGGCACTCTTCACCGAATTTGCGTACATCAGCCAGTGTGGTGTCCGGTCTGATAAGCAATACTCCTTCACGGATGGGTGAGCATCCCGCCACCTTGATAATCTTTCCATTCTTTCCCTTGCGTTCCCTTTCCTTTTCCTGCATGGCACGTTCGGTCTTTTCCTTGACCATTTGCTTGATATTGTCATAATGAGTTCGCAGTTCGGGAGTGCCGAAGTCGGGATTTATCCACTGTTCGTTATCGGTGGAAAGTTCGGGAATGACATAGATTCTGGACTCCCCGATATTACGCATATACTCGGCAGTCCTTCGGTTGTGTGCCTCGCTCGATGCGATGTTGCAAGGCTTGATATGTATGCTTGATTTTGTTGCCATAGCTTCTTTCCTTTGTTTACAATTGATTTACTTTGCTCGCTTTCGCAGAGGGGTTCTTAGGGGTAACCCATAAGCGGAGATTGCAAAGAGAGGGTCACTCTTTGCTCGGGGTTCTCAGGGGTGAAACGCCCTGAGTGGGTCATTAGGGCAAAGCCCTAATCCCCTCGGGAGAGCCCACAACTACGAAAGCGAAGCGTGTAGTTATAGTGGGCTATAACTGGAAGCCGTTCTTCTTTTCCGGTGATTGGCTGCGCACCCCTTTGGCGGACTGGAGCTGCCTTTTTCTTTCAATCTGTTTCTGTAAGTATTCGTTCAAGTCCTTGCATCCTCTGTAAATCTGCGAAGCGTCCCGGATGTACCGCTCTCTGCCGTATTCCATGCGGATTTGCCGGAGTGCTTCCAGTCCTGCATGGTCGTTGTCGAAAAAGCAGTGGATGCGTTCGTAATTGCCCAACGGATAGAGAGCCTTGTTTACATTCGATACGGAGTTCAATACAATGTAGTCCTGCCCGTCCAATTCCGGATAATTTGGGCAGCTCTCTTGTCTCAATGTCAAAAAGGAGAGGTAGTCCATAAATCCCTCGAACACATAACAGGTATTCCTCGCTTTTCCCGACTGCCTGATGTGGGAGATTTCCTTTGGGGCGATGCAGCCCTTGAAATAGCGGTTGCGGATTTCATATCCACACGAACCATTGGGAAAGGCGATGGCAAAGTACCGCTTGCCGTTGTGAGTGAAACGTGCTTCACTACATTCTCTTTTCGCCAGTTTTATGTTAATTCCTCTACCTTGTAAGTAGGCAAGCAGGGCAGTAGATGACAGCGGAACAATCTCCAACTGTTGGAAGCTCGGCTCGGAAGAGTTTTGCTTTCCAAAAGAGAAAGATACCGGGCGCACGTGCGGTGTCTGCTCTGCTATCCGTTTCAAGATGTAAGGTACATGGTCGGTAGCGTACAGGTGTGCAGCCAGTTCTATGATACCACCACCTTTACCCAAACCGAAGTCATACCATTGTTCACGTTCGGTATTTACCTTGAACGAGGCTTCGGCTTCTTCCCTTAACGGTGATTTATACCACAGATTGACACCTTGTTGCTTGACGGGAGAATATCCTAAACTATGCAGATAATCCGCTATTCTGATTTGCTTGGCTGTCTGTATATCCATAAAATGATTGTTTTAGTAGTTGGTGAATTGGTTTATTTTTCTTTTTGCCCGTACCTTTTTAGGAAGTACGGTCTATAATCACTTCACTAAATTCTCGTATATATAGGATACGGTAATAAAGTGAAGTGATTTAGTCCCATTCCCCAAGCACTTCACTATATTCCTAATATATACACCCCGAGAATAAAGTGAAGTGATTGCAGGGAAATGGGCTAATAGTGGAAGTCAGGCATGAATGTGTATTTTCTGCCTGTCTCCTGCACTATCATCCGTTTGTTGCGGAGCATGGTGATGAGCGATACCGCCTTTTTATGGTTCAACTTTACACCCACTGACATATAGGTCTTGATTAAGGCATCTTCCAGTTCCTTGTAGCCGTATTCCTCTTTCAGCCCGAAAACGGCTTCCAATGCGATACGGTGCTGCTGCTCGGTGATATGCCTGTAAGGGTCGAACTTCTCTTCTTCGGGTCTTCCCGGCTTCTTTGTTTCAGGTTTGTATCCCTCAATGAGTTCGGGAAGGGCTTTGTCGTTGATACGGAATGCGAAAGGCTCAAAGTCCATTGCCCGGATGTGAATGGCTGAAACATGGCTGATGTCACCGTTGCCCTTGTCCTTTTCTACCTGCAATACGGTTTCCGCCTTGTTGTTCAACTCCGTACCAATGTGCCCTCTTGCGTTCTCATCCCCTTTGTTCTGATGCAGTATCGTATGGATATGTATCTGCCTGTCGTCCGTCCACTGCATCAGCTTGGATATGATGCGTGTTGATTCACTGGGGCTGTTGATGTCATACACCATATCCCGTATGCCGTCTATAATTACAAGACCGATTTCGGGTGTATTGTAAATAGCCTGTTCCACAATCCTGATACGCTGCTCAGGCGTGTATTTTCTTAAGGCAAGAAATTCAAGATTCTCATTGTCCCTATCATCTGGCAAACCAGCCATTCGCAAAATGCGCGTCATGACTTTCAGACAATGGTAAGGGCTTTGCTCTGTATCAACATAAAGCACTTTCCGCTTATCTTCAGGCAGTTCAGCCACATACCGCAGCACTGTGCCGTTCTTCAATGCAGCGGCTACGATAGCCGATACATTGAACGTTTTTTTACTTTTGGCTTTGCCGATGGATGCGCTGAAATTACCCAATGTCCCAATGACAGAATCATGTACTTTAAGGATTTCAGGTGCTTTCTCATAACTTTTCGACAGGCTCAAACGTGAGGCTTGCCAAAGGATTATGGCTTCTTCAGCCGATATTTCCTTAGTCTCTTTCATATAGTCCATAGCCATGCCTCCCGTTATTTCCGTCCTCCTGTTTTCTTTCCAGCCAGTTCAAGGGCAAGCTCAACATCCACGATAATCTTACGTCCTATCTGAGTGATTGCCTTGTCAATCTTTCCGCTTTTCTTGATACGGTTGGCGGTGGGTAGGCTGCACCCGAACAGTTTGGCTATGCCCAGTATTCCGTACACATATTTTCTTTCTGTGTCTGTAATGGGCTGTGGCTGCGTTTCCGTTTGACGGGAAGCGTGCTTACTTAGGAATATGAACTCTTCACCTGTCATCTGCCAGACGGGTTTTGATAATAATTCTTGAAGATTTTTCATCGTTCAATCTATTTAGTCGTTTAACAATCAGCCCTGCGCACTGGCTGTTATCTCTGTTCTCGAACGATGCAAAATTAGGTAGGGTTGTAAGTGGTAAGGATGTGGTTGATATAAATGGAATATCTTGTTATTTATCTGAATATCAGATAATAAAAATACCACTCAAAAATTTAATTTGAGTGGTAAAAGTGGTTGTTTCGTAAAATGTCAGGGCATATCACAGATTATCGGAATATACCATCCATTTCTTTGGCAAATTTCCGGTTGCTGTCACTGGGGAAATCGGAAACAGGCTCTTTGTACTTTGACTTGTAGTAGCTTTCCTCAATATCCAATATTTTCAGGATATTCCTCTTCCAATTCTCCCTGTCCTGTTTGGGCAGTTTTTCGCTCATCAGGAATATCAGATAGCAGGTACGTATTTTTTCTCTCGGTCTGATTTGGGGTTTGGTGTCGCTTGGTAGCAGGTTCATGCAGGTATAGAAATCATGTTCGGAAATATTCTCGAACTGTTCTCCCACGCAGGTTACATGAATGAGCGAAAGCAGTTCCATATTGAAATACTCAGTCTGTTTCGTTCCCAGCACTTCTTCCTGTATGTTGGGGGCATTTGGTTCTTGTTCGGCTGGCTCTTCCGGCTCGTTTGTTTCATCAAATACATATTTCGCCAATGTCTCTTTGAGGTGGCAGCCCAGCCGATAGATTTCATTGAAACGGCTTTTTGCATATTGCAGGGCTTTCTCTCTGGTCTGTTTTTGCAGATCGTAGAGTTCGGTCAGCTTGTTTTTTTTCTCCTCGTATTCATCTTTGCACCGTTCATATTCCATTTCCGCACGCTTTTCATCCTCTGCAGTGTGTTCCCGATAACCTATGGAATCGTATCGGTGGTATGCTTCGTTTAGCGGAGCATGGAGCTTGGTCGTCTTGTATTGCTGTTCTTCTATGGCTTCTTTATAGATTTCTGAAACTCGGAAGCAGATATTGTAAACGGTCTGTTCATCCGGCATACATCCTTTCTTGTAATAACTTATGTTTTCGCATACTTCCTTTTTCAGGCTATTCAGAATCAGTGTGTATTGCTCCTGTGGAAGATGAAACACCAGTTCAAGAATGGCTGTTTCAAGAACCGTTACATCATTGTAGTCCAGATAGAACTTGGTAATGAATTTCTGCTTTTCAAAAGAGAAACCTTTATTATCAAACCAGTCTTTATATATTCTGTTCAATTCTCCGTATCGGGGAATCAGCGTTGTAATTACATCTTTCATGGACGCAACTATTTTTGAGTGTTATTGTCTTTGTCAAGGAAAGAGGCCAGTTCTTCTTCCACTTCTTCCACGCTGGGCAACGCTGATTTCAGTTTCTCGGGAATCGCTTTGCTCAATTGGTAATCGCTGATGCCGATGGGCTGGTCATAGCCTGTCAATGCGTATTGTGCCACAACTTCGTCTTTTCCCTTGCATAGCAACAACCCGATAGTCTTGTTGTCATTCTCTCCCCTCAGTTTATCATCCACCACATTGATGTAGAAGTTCAGTTGTCCTGCATACTCCGGTTTGAATGGGGTAGCCTTTAATTCTACCACGATATATGCGTGCAACGGAATGGAATATAGAATCAGGTCGGCAAAGAAATCGCTGTTTCCGACTTGGAAGTGCTTCTGCCGGGCAACGAAGGCAAAACCGTTGCCCATTTCCAACAGGTAGCGGGTAACGTGTTTCACCAGCTGTTCTTCAATATCCCTTTCGTCTGCTTTTTCTTTGGCTCCTGCCAAATCAAAGATGTACGGGTCTTTGAGTAGGTAATTGGCAAGGTCGCTTTGTGGAGCCGGAAGTGTGGTCGTGAAATTGTTTACCTTGTTGTTGCTGATTTGTCGGCTATACAAATCACTGTCAATTTGCATTTTCAATACATTGCTGCTCCATCCTATTTCCACAGACTGCTTCATGTACCAGTAGCTTAGACCTAAAGGTAGCGAACTGTCAAGTATAGTCATTTGGCTTGTCCAGTTTATTTTGGCTATAGGAGAGGTCAAGAAAACTTCTTCTATTTCCCTGATTCCCATCCTGTAAATGGCAGACACGGTTTTTCCCACATCTTCAAATTGCGCAGGAACTTCCTGCGTAATTGCTAATGATTGACAATCAATCGATTGTATTTGCGCAGTAAGTTCCTGCGTAAATTGCTTGTCATTCAGTTTTAATACTTCATTGGTCACACTCTGTATGGTTGGGACAGACAGGCTTGCATCTGTTTCTATGAAACTTTGCAACGCTCTTAAAGGATATGCTTTTGCAAACTGGCACATATAGGTAAGGTTACGTTCCGAATAGCCTTTCTTTTCAGGGTAATGCAGTCGGATAGCCTTTGCCAACTGCTTGATGATTTTGCTTCCCCATCCGTGCAGCTGCTGGTGATAAAGGATGTAATTGCCTATCTTCCAGTAATGGAACAGCATTTGTGCATTGGCTGCAACAATCAGCCTTACTTGTGCCTGTTCTATTTCCGAACCGACCGCTTGTATGAATGTATCAAAATTCGTTTTCTCTATGTTGGATTCCTTGTTGCTCATATTGTGATGATAATTTCTACAAATATAGTCATTGGTAACTATCTATGAAACTGTTTGATACTTTTATAGTTGATTAAACTTGTTCATGGCATTTGCCTTAATATCATCCGCTATGTCAATGTAGGGTTTCATAGCTTTGTAGTCGCTGTGTCCCGTCCATTTCATGACCACCTGTGCCGGGATTCCGAGAGCCAGCGCATTGCAGATGAATGTCCTTCTTCCTGCATGGGTACTGAGCAAAGCGTATTTGGGTGTGACTTCATCAATACGTTCATTTCCCTTGTAGTAGGTTTCCCGTACAGGCTCGTTGATTTCTGCCAGTTCGCCCAGCTCTTTCAGGTAATCGTTCATCTTCTGGTTGCTGATGACGGGCAGAGCCATGTAATTCTCGAAATGGATGTCCTTGTATTTGTCCAGTATGGCTTTGCTGTATTTGTTCAGTTCAATCGTCAGGCTGTCGGCAGTCTTGACTGTGGTTATTTCGATGTGGTCGGACTTCACATCGCTTCTTTTCAGATTGCGAACATCCGAATACCGCAAACTCGTAAAGCAGCAGAACAGGAAAACATCACGCACACGTTCCAGGTATTGCTTATCCTTGGGTATCTGGTAGTCTTTCAGCTTGTTCAGTTCATCCCAAGTCAGGAAGATTACTTTTTTCGAGGTGGTTTTCAGTTTCGGTTTGAACGTATCGTATGCAATGTTCTGATGATGTCCTTTCTTGAAGCTCCAGCGCAGGAACCATTTGAGGAATCCCATTTGCTTGCCGATGGTGCTGTTTCTCATATCCTTGGTGTCACGCAGGAAGTTGACGTATTCGTTCAATCCAAACTCGTTGAAATAGTTGAACGTTGCATCCTCCTTGAACTCTTTGAGGTGGTTCCTCACTGCTGCAAATTTTTCATAGGTGGATGCCGTCCAGTTATTCTGGTTACCGCACTCTTTTACAAACTCATCGAACACCTCCCAAAAGCTGACAGGGGCTTCTTCCGGCTGTTCTTCGCTGGTGTCTTTCATTCTCATGTTGAAAGCTTCCTTCAACTGTTGGGTCGTTGGCATGACCTCCTGCACCTCAAATTCCTTGAAAATATTCTGGATTTCGGCATAGTATTTCAGCAAGTCCGTATTGATTTCGGCTGCACTTTGCTTTAGCTTGTTGGTACATCCGTTCTTTACCCGCTGCTTATCTGCATCCCATTTGGCTACGTCAATCCGGTAGCCCGTTGTAAACTCGATGCGTTGGCTGGCAAAGATGACACGCATACGGATGGGTACGTTCTCTACGATTGGCACACCGTTCTTTTTCCGGCTCTCCAATGCAAAAATGATGTTGCGCTTGATATTCATAATTGGGTGCGTTTGAAATTCTACACCCAAATATACACCCAATTATTGAGATAGCAAAAGACATTTAGAAACATTTACTTTTACTCTATATTGTAATTTACACTTGATTATCAGTCGTTTGCAGTTTTATGATATTCTGTGAAAGTATAAGTTCGAGAGCCTGTCTCTCCGCTGGAAAGAATTACAAAACAAAGAAAATCCCCTGTAAATTAATACTTTACGGGGGATTTTTTGTTTTTGGTGCATGGCAAATAAGCATATCACTTGCAACGGACTTTACTTTTATAAAGATCATTTTGTTTTCTGATAAATTTCCGGAAGTGTCTTTGACGTATTATCTTTTTCATTAGAAAGTTCGGGAGCATTTATGCCCTCATGCCCTCACTGTATGTATAATGGGTTTATTATGAATGACTTATATGATAATAGTAAAAAAAATTGCTCTCACTTATACTCTCATGCCCTCACTACGTTTTGAAGTTGATTTTCACATAATATGCTTGCTGTCAGCTATATATCCTTTTTTATAGACAGTTCCTGCCTGGTATAAAGTAGGGCGTTTTCAAGCCTTTTCCTCGTAAGAAATGCGCATGAAAGAGGAAACTTCCACGAAATGATAGCTTACGGATTCGCGGCAGCGGTAAAAAAGAACAAGACATTTTAAAAAAAGCTCTTGTTCTTTTAAAAAAAGGCGGTTATCTTTTTTAAAAAGCTCTTGATCTTTTTTTAAAACGCCCTTGTCTTTGATATGGAATTTTATTCTGGACTGAGGCATTTTACATATACATACGCATAAGCTCGTACGTACGTAGGTATAGCCTTGTATGGATGTATGTGCAAAAGCGTGTTTATACCCGTTCTCTTTGTATTTCTTTAAATGCTTTTCACTTATTCTTATTGAATTTGTGCATTGATTTCGTTTCTGAACTTTATAGGATTGGTGATAAAGTCAAATTTGTTGGTGACCCCGCCTGTAGTAACTACAATAGAACCAAAACCGAGCATACGTCCCATGAGGCTTTGATTAATCCGTATTCCTTCGCATTTGTTTAAAACCAATTCAAGGGCATCCCGGTTTAAAATACCGGATTTTAGAATGACTTTCTTGTTTGTGACAACATATTCAGCTCCCATCTTAAGAAGAATTCTTTTTATCAATTGGAATAATCCTGACAACAATAGAAATATGCTGACATAATAGAATAATCCGGTTTGTGCGGAAGAAAAGAAGGCGCTTAATAATAGTAGTATTACCGGATATGCAAATATATACCAGTGAATATCTGCTTTGTATTTAATTTCTTCACCAGCTTGTAGATTGTTTTGGATATAGCTCATCGTTTTTGTAAATTAATAAATTGCATAATTTTATTATCAAGAGACAAATATACAAATAATCAGAATGGTATGAAATAAATCTAGATTTATTTTAAGGCTGAAACTTAAAATAAAAACAATTCTTACTTGTTCTTATTCTTGTCAATCTCTCTCTTATTATCAAATGTTTTATTCTTGTACTTGCTGTTTCAAGAATTTGTAATCCTTATAATTTTTTCCTCTCTTTATTCGGAAAGTTAGTTTATGCCATTCATCTTTTGTTAGGGGGATATCCACGTTCATGCAAAAATAGCAGGTTTCGTAGCCAATAAGAGGAGAAATCCATATTTTTCCTATACATTCTTTCTTGCCGGAGTTGGAATAATATAAAAGACAGCGTACTCTTCTTATTTGTATGCTGTCTTCATTGCATACTTTGACCTCTATACGTTTACCTTTTCCGATGTTGTAGAATTGGGGAGCAGACATTTTTATTTTGTTTAAAATACTATCTTTATCATTTACACTGACTACGACGAACTTCTCTATATTGTTTGGCGATTGGGAGAAAGTGCTTTTTGTGGCAAACAACAATATTAAAAGTAATGTTATAATTTTTTTCATGTGATTGGACTTGTTGGTTAAAGCAGTAGCAGATTATTAATTAAGAATTTATTCTTCCGATAATAAATACTTCATACTGCAAAGTAAATGTTTTTTGTTTTAAGGGTTATAATTGTTAAAATGCAAAAATAGCCTGCATCCGCTAATCTGTCAAGGGCTGTTTTTCATAAAAAATGTTCAATTCTTTGGTATTTCTTTGGGGTTTTCTTGGTATGAAATTTCTGATAGATTATATGAAAAGTGATTTGGAGGCTATTGAAATACTTTTAGAGTTGGTGCATTAAGCGATGGGATGTTTTAAAAGTCTGGTTGGCATTTTAATGCTTTATCTTTGTAATTTGAACAAAAAGTAATAAATAAAAGAGGTATATGGACATTCTTGTATGGAGTGGTCTTGGAAACTCCGATTATTTGGAAAAATGATGTCGTTTTCCAATATATATTTGTACTTTTGGCTGAAAAGAAAAAAAAGGTATATCCCGTGTTTATATCGGGTGTGTTTATATGTATTTTAAATGGACTACGGTTTTATGACAAACATTATAGATAATATGCTCTCTTTGTGTCCGGTTTCTGAAGATACGATACAAGAACTGAAAAAATGTATGATTTTATGTCGTTTCCCTAAGAAATATCAGTTAATAAAGGAGAATACATTTTGTAAATCAGCTTATTTCATAGAAAAAGGAATGACACGTTCTTTCTGGCTTGTAAATGGAGAAGAAATAACAACCTCCTTTTCATGGGAAGGAGGTATTGTTTTCAGTATGGACGAGTTGTACTATAATAAGCCGAGCGAGGAATTTGTGGAAACGCTTGAAGATGTAGTTGTTTACAAAATATCATTAGCTGATTTAACCAGACTGTTTCAGACTAATATTGAATTGGCTAATTGGGGGAGGATTATTCATCAAAATGAGTACAGGCGTTTGCATCGTTCTCACAAAGAACGGCTGACTTTGCCAGCAAAGGAAAGATATGAGGAGTTTAAACAACAGTTTCCTCAGATATGCCAACGGGTGAAGTTAAGGTATATTGCATCTTATTTGGGTATAACACTTCCCACACTTAGTCGTCTCCGAGCTAAGAAATAATTTATGTATTGCTGATTTTTTGTCATAGGACAAATTTAAAAGCCTTTAAGTTGTGTAACTTTGCAGCATTATTAGTAACAGTTAAAAAGAATCAATTATTAAATCTATTAATTTATTATGGAAAAAATCTCTTCTGCAGCATTTACTGATACAAAGCCTCATTATGATCTTCTTGATGGATTGAGAGGAGTTGCTGCTCTTATGGTAATATGGTATCATGTATTTGAAGGTTTTGCTTTTGCTAGTGCCGGCAATATCGAAACTCTCAACCACGGGTATCTTGCTGTGGATTTCTTTTTTATTCTTTCGGGGTTTGTTATCGGTTATGCGTATGATGACCGTTGGGGGAAGAATTTCACTATGAAAGACTTTTTCAAACGCCGTTTGATCCGTCTTCATCCGATGGTAATTATGGGTGCTGTTTTGGGAGCTATTACGTTCTGTATTCAGGGTTGTGTGCAATGGGATGGAACGCATGTCGCTATTTCCATGATTATGTTGTCTTTACTTTGTACAATATTCTTTATTCCTGCCATGCCGGGTGTGGGATATGAAGTTCGTGGTAATGGTGAGATGTTTCCGTTGAACGGACCTTGCTGGTCCCTGTTTTTTGAGTATATAGGTAATATTCTTTATGCGTTGTTCATTCGTCGGTTATCTAATAAAGCATTGGCTGTGCTGGTTGTGATGCTGGGTATGGCATTAGCGTCATTCGCTGTTTTCAATGTGTCTGGTTATGGGAATATGGGAGTGGGATGGACACTCGACGGAGTGAATTTTTTAGGTGGAACTTTGCGTATGCTTTTCCCATTTTCATTGGGTATGTTGATGTCGCGTAACTTCAAGCCTATGAAGGTGAATGGGGCGTTTTGGATATGTACTATTATACTGATTGCGCTGTTCTCGGTTCCTTATCTGGAAGGATTGGAGCCGATTTGCATGAATGGTATTTATGAAGCTTTTTGTGTAATTGTGGTTTTTCCTTTTCTTGTGTGGCTGGGGGCGTCGGGTACTACTACGGATAAGCAGTCTACAAAGATATGCAAGTTCTTGGGAGATATATCCTATCCGGTTTATGTAGTACATTATCCGTTGATGTATTTGTTCTACGCATGGTTGATTGAGAATAAACTTTATACATTGGGAGAAACTTGGTATGTAGCTGTGGGTGTTTTTGTTTTGAGTGTCATTTTGGCTTGCCTGTGTCTGAAACTGTATGATGAGCCTGTGAGAAAATGGCTGACTAAGAAGTTTCTTGCTCCCAAATAAAAATACTGTATTTCTTGATTGATGTTCATTAAAAGGGCGGATACTATATAAGAAAATATTACAGCTTTGAATAACAGACAATTAGATGAATGGCATCCGATCAGTAAATTCGGATGCCTGCATTGGATTATATCAACTGGGCTTTGGGGTTGATTTCCTTTTCTGGCAATAGTTATATATGCTGATGAGAGCATTCCGAACATAGACCTTTCAGGACATAATTGATACTTTGTACGGTGAATCCGGGAGGTAGTGTCACGATGGGCACGTGGATACTTTTCATACAAAACGTGCGGTGACAGTTCTCACAGTAGAAGTGAGTGTGGAGGTCGTCTACCTCACAATTGCAATCATTGCTGCAAACTGCATATTTTAACGATCCTGTACCGTCATCAATGCCATGAATCAGATGATGGGCTAAAAAAAGGGTTATGGTGCGGTAGATGGTTGATTTGTCTACCGTATCCAATTCGTTTTCCAAATCCAACAGTGAAAATGCTTCTTTGTGCTGCATCATGGTTTTTAGAATAAGCAGACGTATGGCTGTCGGTTTGATTTCCCGCTGTTCCAGTTTTTTTAAATAGATTGTTTCATTCATAGGTCAAATCATTTTATTCTTTCCATTTCTGTATTCTCATTGCATTAAAAATGGCGAGTAAAGCTACGCCTACATCTGCAAATATGGCTTCCCACATAGTGGCCATTCCGCCGGCTCCCAATAGCAATACTAACAATTTCACTCCGAATGCCATTGATATATTTTGCCATACGATGCGATGGGTCTGTTTCCCTATTTTTATAGCTTCCGCCACTTTACTGGGTTGGTCTGTTTGTATCACTACATCCGCAGTTTCTATAGCAGCGTCACATCCTAGGCCACCCATGGCAATCCCAACATCGCTGAGTGCCAGTACGGGAGTATCATTGATACCGTCTCCTACAAAAGCTACACGATTTTCAGAATTTGCTTTTAATTGTTCTAAATGTGCTACCTTACCTTCGGGTAGCAAATCGCCGAAAGCCTGTGTGACACCTATCTTTTCGGCTAAATTAGAAACAATTGTCTGTTTGTCTCCCGATAATATTTGAATATTATTAATATTTAAGTCTTTCAGTTCGCGGATGGCTTGTACAGCATCTGGTTTTGGTGTATCCGCCAATGAAAGATATCCCAAATATTTGTTTTCCATTGCACATAACACGATTGTTTCTGTCATGTCGCTGATTTCATAGGGAAAAGAGATGCCGTATTTTGATAATAACCGTGCATTTCCTACATATACTTCTTTACCGTTTGTTACGGCTTTTATTCCATATCCGGCAAATTCGGTTATTTTCAGTGACGAGTTAAGGGATATATTTTGTTCTTCTGCATATTTGACAATGGCTTTTGCGATAGGATGATTGCTGAAACTCTCTATAGAGGCGATAAGTTGAAGCAGTTCTTTTTGCGAAACACCTTCGGCTGCCGATATTGCCTGGACACTGAATACACCTTGGGTGAGTGTTCCGGTTTTATCGAATACTACGGTGTTTATTTGGGTTATGGCATCTAGATAATTACCCCCTTTGAAAAGAATCCCTTTGTGAGATGCGGCACCAATACCTCCAAAGTATCCTAATGGAATGCTGACCACTAATGCGCAAGGACATGATATGACTAGGAATACTAAAGCCCGATAGAACCAATCATCAAAAACAAAAATGAATTCAGGTTTTATCAGAGAGTATAAATAGGGGAGTATGACAACTAGTATTGCCAGTCCTGTCACTATCGGTGTATAAATTCGTGCAAAACGGCGGATAAATAATTCGGCAGGGGCTTTTCTTTCTGCTGCATCTTGTACTAAAGTGAGGATACGTGCTAACGTACTTTGATCATACGGTTTGTTTACTTTGATCCGTACCACTTTATCTGAAGCGATCATTCCTGCTAAAACTTCTTCTTGTTTATATAGAGTCCGGGGAACACTTTCTCCGGTTAGGGCGGTCGTATTAAATGAAGCGGAATCTTCCAGTAAAAATCCGTCTAGAGGTACTTTTTCTCCAACTTTTACTTCAATGGTTTCTCCTGGCTGTACTTTTTCCGGTACTGTTATTTTATATGTGTTGTTATATATTACAGTGGCTGTTTCGGGACGTACATCCAATAATGCTTTGATGTCGCTGCGTGCTTTGTGTACAGCTTTGTGTTGGAACCATTCACCTATGAGATAGAACAGAATAACGGCAATACCTTCCCAGTATTCTCCTAGATAGAATGCTCCTGATACAGCTATTCCCATTAAAGTGAATTCATTGAAAACTGATTCTAATTTTATTTTTTTCATTGTTTCTTTTTATTTATGACAACAAAGATAGCGGAAAGAAGATGCAACTAAATTGCAAATTATATTGTACCTTTACATCGGGTAATTTTTTATATACATGAAAAAACGATATTGGGCTTTTTTGATAGGAAGCTGCTGTTTGTCTGTAGGAATGCAGGCAGCTAAGGTGGATACTTTGTCGGTACATAGCGATGCAATGAATAAAGAGGTTCAGGTAATTACCATCTGTCCGGATAAAGCCATGGCAGGTGAAAAATGTCCCGTACTTTATCTGCTTCACGGATATGGGGGCAATGCGGGAACATGGCTCGGGATAAAACCGGAATTACCTCGGATAGCTGATAAGGAAGGAATCATTTTTGTTTGTCCGGACGGGAAGAACAGTTGGTATTGGGACAGCCCTTTGAACAAGGAGTACCGTTATGAAACATTCGTGTCAAAAGAATTGGTGAACTATATTGATAAGAATTTTACTACGAAAGCGGAGAGAGGGGGACGTGCTGTCACCGGGTTAAGTATGGGTGGTCATGGAAGTTTATGGTTATCCATCCGTCATAAAGATGTCTTTGGAGGAGGAGGTAGTATGAGTGGAGGTTTAGATATCCGTCCGTTTCCCAATAATTGGGAGATGAAGAAGCAATTAGGTGAAGAAGCGAGCAACAAGCAGAGATGGGACGAACATACGGTAATTAATCAGTTGGATAAGATAAAGAATGGTGATTTGGCTGTTATAATAGATTGCGGTTGTGATGATTTTTTTCTGGAAGTGAATAAGGCTGTACACGAAAAACTGTTGAAGAAGAAAATAAATCATGACTTTATCATCCGTCCGGGTGGGCATACAGGCAGGTATTGGAATAATGCCATAGACTATCAAATACTATTTTTCAGTAAGTTCTTTAATAAATCGAAATAATAAAATGGATAAGATTGTTTTTATCACAGGAGCTTCCAGCGGTATCGGTGCCGGATGCGCTCGCAAGTTTGCTTCACAGGGAGCAAGTTTGATTTTAAATGCCCGTAACGTAAATAAACTGAGTGCATTGAAAGAAGAATTAGAAAAGCAATATGGTGCGAAAATATATTTGCTTCCTTTTGACGTGCGCGACCGTAAAGCGGCAACGTCTGCTTTGGAATCATTGCCCAAGGAATGGCAATCCATTGATATATTGGTGAATAATGCTGGGTTGGTTATCGGTACGGATAAAGAACAGGAAGGCAGTCTGGATGAGTGGGATATTGTCATAGATACTAATATTAAGGCTTTGCTGGCAATGACACGCCTGATCGTACCGGGAATGGTGGAACGTAAACGAGGACATATTATTAATATTGGTTCTATTGCCGGAGATGCTGCTTATCCGGGAGGTAGTGTGTATTGTGCTACAAAGGCTGCTGTGAAAGCTTTATCGGATGGACTGCGTATAGATTTAGTTGATACTCCATTGAGAGTGACTAATATCAAACCGGGGCTGGTGGAAACAAATTTTTCAGTTGTTCGTTTCCGGGGAGATAAGGAAAAGGCGGATAATGTATATAAAGGCATTCGTCCATTGACGGGAGATGATATTGCGGAAACGGTTTATTTTGCAGCTTCCGTACCGGAATATATGCAGATTGCAGAAATGTTGGTTATGCCTACTAATCAAGCTACAGGGACAATTGTTTCACGTAAATAAAAGAGGTGGACAGAGATATAAATAAAGGCGGCCCTTTAATAAAAGCCGCCTTTATTCTTACTTTCTCATTTTACCTTCTTACCTTAAAAAAACAATTATAATTCAATAATCAATGATTGACGTGCACCGACTGTCATATTTTTGGTAAGGTCAATTTTTTTGCCACTGATAAGTTCTTTACCGCTTTTTGAATCATTTGTCATTATGCGGTAGTGGTCATTTGCCACCACTTGTTCGGCATCGGTGCTGTTTAGGACAATGAGTTCAGTTTTCCCAGAATTAGTACGTGCGTACATATATATTCCGTGTTGGGGAATATGGTACTTAACTGTTTTCTTTTCCATCTTCGTTTAATTTAGTTTGGTTTTACGGCGGCAAATTTATATGTTTTTCAGCATATCTTATATAACTAATCGTTCAAAAATCATAATAAATCATTCATTTCTTAATCTATATCAATAAAAAATCCTCTTCCACATATTAGTTGAAGAGGATTTTATTTATTGTTGTTCAATGAATTACATCAAGAACCCAAGTAAAATACCGGCAGCTACGGCAGAACCGATTACACCGGCTACGTTGGGACCCATGGCATGCATCAGCAAGTAGTTGGTAGGATCATATTCCAGACCGATAACCTGAGAGATACGTGCCGAGTCAGGAACAGCAGATACACCGGCATTACCGATAAGCGGATTGATTTTGTTATCCTTACCTAATACCAAGTTGAATATCTTTACGAAGATAACTCCCGAAGCGGTAGCAATGATGAATGACAATGCACCCAGCGCGAAAATCAAAATCGAATCAATGGTAAGGAATTCTGAAGCTTGCGTGGAAGCACCTACTGTCAATCCTAATAAGATGGTAATGGTATCAATCAGCGGACCGCGGGCAGTTTCTGCCAAGCGACGGGTTACACCGCTTTCTTTCAATAAGTTACCAAAGAAAAGCATACCCAATAGAGGCAGACCCGACGGAACCAGAAAACAAGTAAGCAACAAACCAATGATAGGGAACATTACTTTTTCTGTATGAGAAACGACGCGTGGTGGTTTCATACGGATCAAACGTTCGTGCTTGGTAGTGAGCAGACGCATGATAGGCGGCTGGATAACCGGTACCAATGCCATGTATGAATAGGCAGATACCGCAATAGCTCCCATCAGGTTAGGCGCCAGTTTGGATGAAAGGAAGATTGCTGTCGGACCGTCCGCACCACCGATGATGCCGATAGCACCAGCCTGCATCGGATCAAAGCCCATTGCCAATGCAATCATGTATGCACCGAAAATACCAAACTGTGCGGCAGCACCAATCAACATCAGTTTAGGATTTGAAATCAATGCCGAGAAATCCGTCATTGCACCGATACCTAAAAAGATAAGTGGTGGATACCATCCGGAGGTAACTCCTTGATATAAAATATTAAGAACAGAACCTTCCTCATAGATGCCGACTTTCAGTCCGGCTTCCATGTTGAAAGGAATATTACCGATCAAGATACCGAAACCGATAGGAATGAGCAACATCGGCTCAAATTCCTTGGCCACGGCAAGGTATATGAAGAATAAACCTATCAGGATCATTACGATATGACCAACAGTAGCATTGGCAAAACCCGTATATGTCCAAAAGTCAGCTAGGTTATTCCCTAAAAAGTTGATAAATTCTCCCATATTATTCAATAATTACAAGGTCAGTACCTTCGAGAACGGATTCTCCTTTACTTACATTGATTGCGGTGATCTTGCCGTCTTTGTCTGCATTGATGTTATTTTCCATCTTCATAGCTTCAAGGATAATGATGGTTTGCCCCTTTTTTACGGTATCACCCACATTTACCTTGATATCAAGGATTACCCCCGGCAACGGAGATTTAACGCCCGATTTACCTGTAGAAGTTGCAGCAGGCTTTACTACTGTAGCTGGTGCCGGAGCAGGGCTGGTTGATACAGGACGAACTACCGGTTTCACTACAGCTTTCGGAGCTTTTTCCATTTCCACTTTGTAAGGAGTACCGTTCACTTCAACATGAGCGATATTGTCTTCTATATCTCCAATGGCAACTTTGTATACGTTACCGTTGATCTTATATTTATATTCTTTCATCATTTTATCTTTTTATTGGTGACTTACTTTTTGTGGGGAGTTTCACGCAAGGTATAAATCTTGGAACTCCACGGTGAATAACTACGTTTTACACGGGTAATGGTAAGAACGGTTTCTTCCACGTCATGTACATCGCTTTGCATTTCATGCATGGCCATGGCGATAGCGGCGAATACTTCGCCCGGAGCTTCACCCAATTTCTTTTCTTTGGCTTCTTGCTTGTCGGTAATACCTTTTACCTTCATGGCATTGCGCTTGCTCAGGTTTACAGAAATCTTACCTACACATTTGAAGAGAATGAAAAGTAAAAGAAGACCGCAGAATACAACGCTCATAGCAGAGATGGCCATACCGATACCACTACCGTCGTGTTCTTCGAATTTTTCCATCTTTGCATGACTGTTGATAGTCTTGTTATTGGTGCTCGGAGTCACATATTTGTCTGCGCTGGAACCTTTCACCTCCCATTCATTTGCTGCGTCGCTGACACGTGCGTATGATTGGTTTGCTTGCAATGTGCCTGCCGGAACAATAATCTGATCCAATAATTTTTTGCCTGAATCATACAATCCAATCCAATTGTCGGTTGCGGCATTCAGTGTGAAATTAGTGTGGAAAGTACCGCGGTTGGGTTCGCCGTCTGCCCAGAATAAAGCGTGCTGGCGAGGTTTGACCAAAGTCAATACATCACCTTTAGGGATAAAATAAGTAGCAGTATCTCCAGGCTGGCTGCTCACCTTCAGTAAACAACCGGCAAGGTCTGCGCTACCAAATGATCTGTTGAATATTTCAATCCATGCGCTGTGTACTCCGTAGTCATCCTGGAAATTGCTCTCATTTTCAATCAGCACTTCATTCAGTACCAGCTTGGTGTTCGATTTCTGTTCTCCACAAGAACATAACCCCACCATCAGCAGCAAAGAAAGGAATATTCCTATATTTAATTTCTTCATGTTCAATTCTCAATTTTTAATTTTTAATTAAAGAGGAATATTACCATGCTTCTTAGCCGGATTGGTTAATTTCTTAGTCTGCAACTGTTGCAATGCACGGATGATGCGGAAACGGGTATTACGCGGTTCAATCACATCATCAATGTAACCATATTTGGCAGCATTGTAAGGATTGGCGAACAGCTTGGTGTATTCAGCTTCTTTTTCGGCTAGGAATGCGGCAGGATTTTCCTGTTCTTTGGCTTCGCGTGCGTATAATACTTCTACTGCACCTGCACCACCCATAACGGCGATTTCGGCAGTAGGCCATGCATAATTCATATCACCGCGAAGTTGTTTACAGCTCATTACAATGTGAGATCCGCCGTATGATTTACGCAGGGTAATTGTCACTTTGGGTACAGTCGCTTCGCCGTAAGCATACAGCAACTTGGCACCGTGGAGGATTACACCGTTGTATTCTTGTCCTGTACCCGGAAGGAATCCCGGAACATCTACCAATGAAACAAGAGGTATATTGAAAGCGTCGCAGAAACGTACAAAACGAGCACCTTTGCGTGACGCATTGCTGTCAAGCACACCCGCCAGGTATTTGGGCTGGTTGGCAACAATACCTACAGACTGGCCGTTGAAACGTGCGAAACCAATGATGATATTTTTAGCGTAGTGAGGTTGGACTTCCAAAAACTCACCATTATCTACGATGGCACTGATCACCTCATACATATCGTATGGTTTGTTGGGGCTGTCGGGGATAATTTCGTTCAAAGAGTCTTCCAGACGGTCGATAGGATCGGTACAGTCTACATAGGGAGCTTCTTCCAGATTGTTCTGAGGAATATAGCTTAACAATTTGCGGATCATGGCTAACCCTTCTTCTTCCGTCTTGGCTGTAAAATGAGTAACACCGGATTTGGTTGAATGAACGCTTGCACCACCTAAGTTTTCCTGGCTTACATCTTCACCTGTAACAGTCTTTACCACTTTCGGTCCGGTAAGGAACATATATGATGTGCCTTCCATCATCAAGGTGAAGTCTGTCAGCGCAGGAGAGTAAACAGCTCCGCCTGCACAAGGACCGAAAATACCTGAGATCTGCGGAATAACACCTGAAGCAAGAATATTGCGTTGGAAAATTTCAGCATAACCAGCCAATGCATTGATACCTTCTTGAATACGTGCGCCACCTGAGTCGTTGATACCGATACAGGGAGCACCCATTTTCATGGCTTGATCCATTACTTTGCATATTTTCAGAGACATTGTTTCTGAAAGAGAACCGGCAGAAACAGTGAAATCCTGTGCAAAGATGTAAACTAAACGTCCTTCTATGGTACCACAACCTGTTACTACACCGTCGCCCGGATAATGTTTTTTCTCCATGCCGAAATTGGTGCATCTGTGTTCCACAAACATATCCATTTCTTCGAAACTGCCCTCATCCAGCAGCATGGCTATGCGTTCGCGGGCTGTATATTTTCCTTTATCATGCTGTTTTGCAATTGCTTTATCACCTCCACCCATGCGTGCTGTAGCCCGGCGTTCGATAAGCTCTTTTATTTTTTCAAGTTGATTGCTCATTTTACTTATGATTTTACAATTTACGATTAAAAAATAATTCTATTTACGCTTGAACCAGACTAAATATACTGACTTCAATCGTGAATAGTCAGATCTCGTGTGTTATGGTTTTTCGCAAAGCTCGGTCAGGACGCCCAAAGTTGATTTGGGATGTAAAAAAGCAATTTGCAAACCTTCAGCACCTTTACGCGGAGCTTTGTCAATGAGACGGATGCCGGTGGTTTCAGCTTCGGCTAACGCATTTGCCACACCATCTTCCACTGCAAAAGCCAGATGATGCATACCACCGTTGCTATTATTTTTTTCAATGAACTTTGCGATAGTGCTTTCGGGGCTTGTAGGTTCCAGCAGTTCTATTTTAACATCACCTACTTTCAGAAAAGCGGTTTTAACTTTCTGATCCTCTACTGTTTCGATATTGTAGCATTTCAGACCTAATACGTTTTCATAATACGGCAGGGCCTCTTCAATGCTCTTTACGGCAATGCCCAGGTGTTCAATGTGTGAGATTTTCATGATCTTATAATTTTAATAGTTTGGTTTTATACTCAAGTTTTCAGATAAAACTGCACAAAGAAAGTAATTTCGAGTTAAATAAAGAAATATTTCTTCAATTTTATTTCTTATTTGCAAGATGCTTCACAACACTTTAGACAAAAAGACAAAAATGAGTTAAATATAGAATTTGCACAAGAGTTTGTTCAGCCACTTCCAACTGAAGCGGAACCAGCGGCGTGTACTGCTCTGCTTGCCGCCAAAGCGGAGTATAAAGTCCCTGTAACCGTGCTTTTTGAACGGTAATCCTGCATCCATGAATTCCAAATGTGCATATCCTTTTTCGTAAGCATAGGTAATAGGTGCCCATACGGACAGAATACCGGGGTAAAGAAAAGCATAGGTTTTCCGCATACTTCCTGAGAACCACAGGTAGGCACTTTCTTTTGAGAAAAGACAGATAGAACCACCGATGATTTTGCCTTTATATTTCACAAGAAACACTTTGGCTAATTCTTTTTCCGGGTTCTGCCATGCTAATAACCGGAAAAAGCCGATGTCCGGGAAATGTTTTCTTATCTGTGAGGAATAGGCTTTTTTCAACATTCGTGAGAAATCTTGTATATCTTTCTCATTGTCGGCTATTTCCATGATGGCACCATTTCTCAGAGCTTTGTTTATTTGTCTTCTGCGAGACATGCTCAGCCGTTCGTAAGGAGCTTTACTGTGCAGTGAATTACGTACTCTTAGCCAATTAATGGCGAAATAGTTGTTCTTTCTGAAGGCTTTGTATCCGAATAGCGGATTTTCCAAGTTGCGGAACTCGATGAGGAACGATTTGCATAATACTTCGTTGGTGAGATGTTCCAATATTTCCCCGAACAGGTCTTCCTTATTCTGTTCTTCATCAAAATACTCGCCTGTGCCATAAATTTCGCATCGTTTGATGATTGCAGGGGGGAACAGGCGCACACTTTTCCGGATGACTGCCAGCAGTTTGCCTACAGGACGGTTTCCTATATAGGCAACGATAAGCAAAGGTTCGTATCCCCGGGTCATTTCAAAGACATGAAACAGCTCGGTAGAATGGAAAATGTTTGTTCCCGGCAGAGGGGGAATGGCATTTCCTTTGCGATATGTACTTAATCTGACAGGCATCTCTAATTGCAAATTTATTGTTTTTTGTTTATCAATCCACATTCTAGTTGTATATTTGTGCAGAAAAATAAATTAACAGGGTATATTATGGAACAATTTAGTGACTTAATAAAGAACAGACGCAGCATGCGTAAGTTCACGGATCAAGAGTTGACACAGGAAGAGGTGGTTGCTTTGTTGAAGGCTGCTTTGATGGCTCCGTCTTCTAAACGTAGCAATTGCTGGCAGTTTATTGTGGTAGATGATAAGGATATGTTGGAAAAACTTTCCCATTGTAAGGAGATGGGGGCGGCTTTCCTAGCGGATGCTGCTATGGCTGTAGTTGTGATGGCTGATCCGTTGGCTAGTGATGTCTGGATTGAAGATGCGTCAATTGCTTCCATAATGATCCAGTTGCAGGCAGAAGATTTGGGGTTGGGAAGTTGTTGGATACAGGTGCGTGAACGTTTTACCGCTACCGGGATGCCCTCGGGTGAATACGTGCATACGTTGCTTGATATTCCGTTGCAGTTGCAGGTGGTTTCCATTATAGCGGTAGGACATAAGGGTATGGAACGCAAGCCTTTTAATGAGGAGCATTTACAATGGGAGAAAATTCACATTAATAAATATGGAGGCAAGTAAACGTGGCTGCTGTCAATCATAAGGATACGTATAAAGCTTCTGCGGTGTTTCTCATTGTGATGGGGATGCTTTATCTGATCGATAAGTTTATAGGATTTGCTTCACACGGGTTGCCATGGGTTATGCAGAAAGACAATCTGTTACTGTATGCAGCTGTTATTTTCCTTTGGTTCAAGGCCGATAAGTCAGTAGGAATTGTATTGGCGGGTATATGGCTGATATTGAATATCGGTTTGGTGATAGCTTTGTTGGGACAGATGTCTGCTTATTTGTTGCCGGCGGCTTTGTTGCTGGTGGGAGTTATTTTATATTTAGTTTCGACCCGATGATGAAAATAGTTCTGATAGGAGCCGGCAATGTGGCAACCCATCTGGGAATTGCTTTACAAAAGGCGGGGTGTCTTATCTTGCAGGTATACAGCCGTACAGAGGAATCTGCTTCTGCATTGGCTGCCAGACTTTCAGTAGACTACACAATTGTGCCGGACGAGATACGTCGGGATGCCGATTTGTATATTGTAGCGCTGAAAGATGCAGTTTTGCGACAATTGGCTCCTGTATTGGTGAAAGGAAGGGAGCAGGCCTTGTTTGTACATACGGCGGGTAGTATGTCTATGGATTTATGGAAGGGATTGGTAAAACGCTATGGGGTACTTTATCCTATGCAGACTTTTAGCAAGCAGCGTGAAGTGGATTTCAATACTGTACCTTTTTTTATAGAAGCATCTGCTCCGGCAGAAGTGGAATTGCTGCGTATGGTGGCAGTTCGTCTCAGTCCTAAAGTGTATGAAGTGACTTCCGGGCAACGTAGGTATTTGCATCTGGCGGCAGTCTTTGCTTGTAATTTTGCAAACCATATGTATGCATTAAGTTCACATATACTGGAAAAGCAGGGGATTCCTTTTGAAGTGATGCTTCCGCTGATAGACGAAACTGCCGGCAAAGTACATGAACTTTCTCCCACACAGGCGCAGACAGGTCCGGCTGTACGCTACGATGAAAACGTAATAAGCAAACATTTGGAGATGTTGGCGGATGAGGAGTCTTTGCAGGAATTGTACGAAAAGATAAGTAAAAGTATTCATAATCTCCCTTTGTCTGTCATTCAGGCAAATAAAGAGGGAAAGAACTCATAAGTGGTATGATAAACTATGATTTAAAGAAAATAAAGGCATTGGTATTTGATGTAGATGGGGTATTGAGTGCGGAAACTATTTATTTGCACCCCAATGGTGAACCCATGCGTACGGTTAATATCAAGGATGGGTATGCATTGCAGTTGGCTGTGAAATGCGGGCTGCATGTTGCCATCATTACCGGTGGAAATACCGAGGCGGTGCGTAAGCGTTATGAGGGGCTGGGTATCAAAGATGTCTATCTGGCTGCTGCGGTGAAGACCCGGGAGTATGCCCATTTGAAGGAAAAATATGGATTGCAGGATGAGGAGATACTCTATATGGGCGATGATATTCCCGATTATGAAGTGATGCGTTTGTGTGGGCTGCCTTGTTGTCCTGCTGATGCGGCACCTGAGATAAAGGAAACAGCTGTTTATATTTCTCATCGTAACGGGGGATATGGATGTGGCCGTGACGTGGTGGAACAGGTCTTGAAGGCTCAAGGAAAATGGATGGCTCATGAAAAGGCCTTCGGGTGGTAATGAAATAAAGAAAAGTTATGTTGGAAAATTTAGAAAAATATAAAATAATCCTTGCTTCCAATTCTCCGCGCCGCAAAGAATTGTTATCCGGCTTAGGTATAAAATATGAAGTAAAAACACTACCCGGCATAGAGGAAACCTATCCGGATACATTGAAAGCAGAGGAAATCCCTTTGTATATAGCTTGCGAGAAGGCGGCTGCTTACCGGAATACCATGCATCCGGACGAATTGATTATTACTGCCGATACCATTGTATGGTTGGATGGTGTAGTCATGGGCAAGCCTCATAACGAGGATGATGCACGGCAAATGTTGTGGAAGCTTTCCGGCAAGACCCATCAGGTGATAACCGGAGTTTGTCTGACTACCGTCGGGGCTCAGCGAAGTTTTTCAGCTGTGACAGAAGTAACGTTTGCAGAATTGTCCGATGAGGAGATCGATTATTATATCCGGGTTTACAAGCCGATGGATAAGGCTGGTTCTTATGGTATACAAGAGTGGATAGGTTTCATTGGTGTCCGTGGTATTTCAGGTAGTTACTTCAATGTGATGGGGCTTCCTGTACAGCGCCTGTACACGGAACTGAAAAAACTATAAGTCAGTATGTGAACAGTAGGGGCCGTGTTTTTGTTATTTATATGAACTATAAATGGAAAAACAATTATGGCTTATAAAATAGCTTTTTACGACACGAAACCCTACGACGAACGCTCGTTTACGGAGGCTAATGAGAAGTTTGGCTTTGATATCAGGTATTACAAAGGCCATTTGAATATGAATAACGTGGTGTTGACCAAAGGAGTGGATGTGGTTTGTATCTTCGTAAACGATACGGCTGATGCCGAAGTTATCCGGGCAATGGCGGATAATGGTGTTAAACTGCTGGCTTTAAGATGCGCAGGTTATAATAATGTGGATTTAGCGGCAACGGCAGGTAAGATGAAAGTGGTACGGGTACCGGCTTATTCACCTTATGCCGTTGCCGAATTTACAGTGGCGTTGATGTTATCACTCAACCGCAAGATTCCCCGTGCCACAATGCGGACACGTGACGGGAACTTCTCCCTGCACGGGCTTATGGGATTTGATATGCATGGCAAGACTGCCGGAATTATCGGTACGGGTAAGATTGCCAAGATTTTAATTCAGATATTACGTGGATTCGGTATGAATGTTCTTGCATATGATCTTTATCCCGATTACAATTTTGCCCGTGAACATCAGGTGGTTTATTGTACTTTGGATGAACTTTATCATAGTTCGGATATCATCTCCCTGCATTGTCCTTTGACAGAACAGACAAAGTATCTGATTAATGATTATTCCATCAGTAAAATGAAAGACGGAGTGATGATTATCAATACGGGGCGTGGGCAGTTGATTCACACCAATGCCTTGATAGAGGGACTGAAGACTAAAAAGGTGGGATATGCCGGTCTGGATGTATACGAGGAAGAAGAGCCTTATTTTTATGAAGATAAGTCCGACAAGATTATTGATGATGACACTTTAGCCCGTCTTTTGTCTTTCAACAATGTGATTGTGACTTCTCATCAGGCATTCTTTACCAAAGAAGCAATGACGAATATTGCTCATACTACTCTGCAAAATGTGAAAGACTTTGCTGAAAGTAGATCTTTGGTGAACGAAGTAGCGGTGGGGAGAGTCTAATCTCCCCTGTAGTAATATAATAAGGAGTGGCGGGCTATAAAGTCCGCATTCTTTTGAACCAGTTCCCTTTCACCAAATTCGGGGAATTGTGCATCGGGGATATAGTGGTTGTTTATTACATATTCCATCAGGTCCGGTGGGCATTTGGTCGGGATAGTAAGCAGGCTGAATGCCTCTTGGGCAGCCGTTGCGGCATCATACATCGGGTTAAGAGGGTCACTGATATATTTGCATATATCTTTCGCCAGTAGAATACCTTTTTCGGAATTCACCATCATGATGAAATCCTTATGTTCCTTCATTTGGGGCAAAGTGTGATTGGAATCGTCCGGCCATTGTAATACTTGGGTAAGGAAACGGTGTAGTTCCTTATATCCTTCCAGATATACGATACGGGCACCGTTTGTGCCTTGCGTGAACAATTGATAGGTATGGTGGTTCCTTTCCTTCATTTCATCCGATATTTCGGGAATGGCAGGGTATAGTCCTTCTATCTCTTCCCAACATTCGGTTTCTCCGTTGGTCAGCAGGTCAATCCATTCATGAAGAAACAGGGCAAGGGGGCCACATGGAATGATGAATTTGTCGGTTTCTGTAACCTGTGCAATATATTCTTGTACAGATGGTTCTGTGAGATAAGTATGTCCGAACAGCCAGCGTAGTTTATGGTTTGCGTTCTCTTTTCCTTTGAAGTTCATAAAGAAATCCTGTAACGTGTCATTGGCGGGAGCCGTTTCATACTCTTCATCCAATATCCGGAAAAATAAATGCGAGGTTTCTTCGATATTCCTGTCCATCGGATTGATATACGGATGTTTATATGGAGCCTTCTCTAAAGTGTTCCAAATGATGAAGCGGATATCTTCTTCATTGATCTCATCTTTTATATAATCCGGCCGGATGGTATAGAAAGGAAGTGACGTATCATATAGTTCCAGATGTTTTTTGATGAATGCTTGCCATAGACCTAAACCTGAAATGACATCTTCAAAATAGGCAGCGGTGTAAAGACATAATTTCTTTTTTATGGATTCGGGAATCTCTCTTATCGTACAAGTGGAGTATAATCGGTTAGCCAGATCGACAAAATATCTGTCTGTAGCCTGTTGTTGGATGTAAGGATGGATAGCCAACCAATCTTTTATGTATAATTTTATGGTTTGCATATTAGTTTATTTGAATTATTTTTATTGCAAAGATATTCCTTTCATTGTAAAAAGGAAGGAGAATATCGGGATATTTACTTTATCTTTGCAATATTCTAACTTTGAAATACCTATAAAAATGGAAATAGATTTAACAACTCCTGCTTTATTATTTTCTGCCATATCGCTGATTATGTTGGCATATACTAATCGTTTTCTTTCATACGCTCAATTAGTGCGTACGTTGAAGGACCAATATCGTGAGAATCATTCGGCTGTGACAGCAGCACAGATTGCTAATCTCCGCAAGCGTCTTTATCTGACACGTGCCATGCAGGTGACAGGTATCGGAAGTTTGTTGCTTTGTGTGGTCAGTATGTTTTTAATGTATATACAGTTCTACCTTATATCCGTATATATTTTTGGACTGGCGCTTGTGCTGCTCATTATTTCTTTGGGGATTTCTGTGCGCGAGATTTATATTTCGGTCAAGGCGCTGGAATTGCATCTAAGCGATATGGATTCCTGATCTATTTTTTTGAGAAGATATTTATCATAAAGGAACAGGTTGCCAGTGTGATACCTGTTCCTACTACTCCCTGCCATCCAAACCAGTGCCAAAATATTCCGGCAAGAAGTGTACCTATGGAACCGCCAATAAAATAGGTCGTCATAAAAATGGTGTTGATACGGTTGGCCGCCTTCGGGTTAAGAGAGAAAATCGTAGTCTGATTACTCAATTGGATGCATTGCATGCCTATATCTATGATAAAAATTCCGATGATGATTCCCACATAGGAGTTCTGACCGGAATAAAGCGAGAACCACGCTGCAAATATCAAACCACAACCGATGTAATTCAGTCGTTTGACTCCCAAAACCTGTACATAGTTTCCTATATACGAGGCGGTGAGAGCTCCTGCTATGCCGCATAATCCCAATAACCCTACAATGTTGTTTCCCGCAAAAAAAGGGGCTTGTTCCATCTTAAATGCCAATGAAGTCCATAGAGCAAGAAATGAGCCGAAAGCAATTCCGGCACGTAAGGAAGAAATACGCAACTGGGGGTATTCCATAACCAATGAAAACAAGGATTTCATCAGATCACTGTATCTGCCTTTGAAATTACACGGCATGTCGGGTAGTACACGCATGATGATGATGACACATATCACCATCATCCCGGCTGCCACAAAGAAAATGAACCGCCATCCTAAATATTCACCGATAATTCCGCTTACTACGCGCGAGGCCAAGATACCTGTCAGCAATCCCGATACAATCATACCTACATTTTTTCCCTTGGTTTCGGGAGTGGAAAATTGGGCAGCTATGGGGATAAAGATTTGTGGCATCACCGAACAAATGCCGGTCAGTAGAGAGGCAAATAAAATGAGATGGATATAGGGAGTCAGTGCGATGGTTAGTAATGAAACGACCAGGACTGTGAAATTGATTAGAATAATGGTTTTCCTTTTAAATAAATCTCCCAAAGGAATAATGAACAGCAATCCGATGGCATAACCTATTTGGGTAATCATTGCTATCAGGTTGGCGGTGAACTCGGATGTTTGGAGATCACGGCTGATGCGGTTTAATAAAGGTTGGTTATAATATAAATTGGCAACGGAGATTCCCGCAATAATTGCTAGCGTCCAAAGTAAGGAGGCAGGTAGTCCTTGGTTTTCTTTTAATTCTTGTTTCATGCTGCAAAAGTAGTAATTTCATGAAAATCATGTTATCTTTGTAAAGAAGAAAAATGGGAATGAAAATGAAGAATTGGATAAAAACGGTCTGTTTTCTGCTTTGGACCTGTGTAATGTGTACGGCGTGTATTGATGATGATGTGGAGGAAGGTACTGTTGATTTACAAACAGGAGAGAGCATTCCTGTTTTCTCTGTGGTAATGGATGATGGACAAATAATAACTTCCGAAACTCTGAAAGGAGAGGTTTCTTTGATTGTGTTTTTTCATACGGGGTGTCCGGACTGCCGGAAAGAACTTCCTGTGCTGCAAAAAATATATACGGATTACGGTCGAAGAATCCGGATGGTTTGTATTAGCAGGGAAGAGAGCTCGGCAGAGATTGTCCGTTATTGGAACGAAAATCATTTGACCTTGCCCTATTCGGCCCAAGAAAACCGCACGGTATACTATCAGTTTGCTAAATCGGGGATACCTCGTGTTTATGTCATAGATAAAGAGTTGGTTATCCGTAGTGTTTTCACGGATAACCCGTTGGCAAGTTATGAAGATTTGGCTGAGGCTATAACCGCCAGTTTGTAATTTTAGGCATGGTATTTTAATTTATATTATTTCTTTTGTGGATGGTGTATGTTTATAGCATACTTTTCCCTCTTCATCTTTAGGGATAATGAATGTGGTTGATGAAGATATTGGTGATGGAGTATCTTGATGTTTATTGTGTTGGCTTTTTGAAAAAAGTTCCTTTATTGTCTTTAATCTCTATCATTCCATTATCGGCATCAAATAGGAAAGGAGGAAAGCTGAAAAATATGTATATTTCAGTATCTTTTAATTTATAGAGTTTGGGAGTTATTTTTTTGCTGACACCAGATGGGAATACTTGGTCATCCATTTCGGTGAGGATATAATAATCTGCTCCCTCCCTCAATACATTTTTGCTAATCTTGGCTTCTGCTTTTGATTTGGCAATAATATAGAATCCCTCTATATCATATTTTTCCCAATTTTTATACTCTTGTCCAAGCACCATACTTATGTTTAAACATAAAACCAGTAGTAATAATATTCTTTTCATATCTATCTGTTTTTAAGGTTATTCCAAGTTGGTATCACAAATATAAGAATTCTTATTGGTTTTTTCAAGGAATAAGAAAGAAAAATAGAGAGTGGAATTTTAAAGAAAAGTAATTCCTATCCATATCAGAACTCCTGCTATTAGAACAATGCCTAACATGATTAATTTTATTTTGAAGAGCTGGTGGGTTTCCGCTTCTTCTTTTTCTTGCGTTTTTATTCTGATCTCTTCTAATTGCTCAAGGGATAGATGGGAGGAGTGCCCTTTTTTGTTCAAATCAATCAGTCGGTTTCTAGTTTCATTCAAGCGTTCCTTTCCTGCCTTTCGTAGTTCACGATTTTCTTTATCTCTTCTCATCATGTTATTGATGCAACCTAAAGTACCCATAATCTAACTGTTTAATTTGAATTCATTTTCACAAATATAGTGTTTTTTGCAGTTGCTTTTCTTCATTTGCTAATTTAATATTTGAAGGATAGATATTACTTAATAAACCTGATGTGCCTTGACTGCCGGATATAAATATTCTGCCAATGGATTTGTAATATAAAGTTGTATGCCATTATGCTTTCATACCATTGCTTATGGGGTAATATGTTGATAATGAACTGTATTTATATGGCGTGGCATTTTCCCCATTGAAATAGGTAAAAAGTAGATGTATTTATCTTATCATTGAAAAAAAATGTGAATATAAAGTTTAGGTGAAAGTGATTTTATTTGTAAATTGTATACCGTCATGTAGGTATCTCCGATCTATGTATAATTTAGTATATACCTAGAAATGGGGATTGTGCCGAGCTTTTATGAATTGTAATTTTGCAAACCAATAGAGAATGAAATGATTTGTAAGATTGCATATATTTTTTTATTTATAATTTGTAGCAATGTGTCTCTTTTATGGGGGCAGACATTTGTATTTCGGGGAACTGTACTGGATGAGCAGACTCATAAAGCGTTGGATTACGCTACAGTTCAATTGTTTGTGGATAAGCAGATTGTTTATGGGGGAATAACAGATGCGAATGGACATTTTGAACTTCTACATATCCATCCTGGAACTTATCGGGTTATTGTATCCTATTTAGGATATGATTCTACAGAAAAAGAAGTGAAGGTCATTGGGGATATTTCAGCAATCTTTTATTTAAAACCTTCGGTCATGGCGCTGAACGAGGTAGTGGTGACCGCTTCTGAATCAAAACGCGCTACCAGCGCTTCTATCGTTGACCGTACAGCCATGAAACATCTTCAGCCCAGCAGTTTCAGTGACTTGATGGAATTAGTACCTGGAGGAAAGTCGGCTGATCCTCAGATGGGGCAGGCCAATCTGATCCGGATACGTGAAACAGGTAAGACGGAGGATATCTCTTCATTGGGAGTTGGATTTTATATTGATGGTATCTCCCAGAATACGGATGCGAATCTGCAATATATGCCAAACAGTACTTCCGCAGTGAATGCAACGAGCACAATGTCAAAAGGGATAGATATGCGTACCATCTCAACCGATAATATTGAGAAGGTGGAAATCATTCGTGGCATTCCTTCCGTGGCTTATGGTAATGTGGCAAACGGTGCGGTAATCATTCAGCGTAAAATGAATGAGAGCCCCTTGTCTGCGCGTTTTAAGGCTGATAAAACCAGTAAACTGTTTTCTGTAGGCAAGGGAATTCGGCTGGATGGGAACGGGCGTTATGTGTTGAATGCTGATTTAAACTATTTGGAGTCCAAAATAGATCCGCGTAACAGTGTGAAAAATTACACTCGCCTTACTGCTTCCGCCCGCTTGGATGGCAAATGGTTATGGAATGAACGTAATATTCATTGGAATATCAGTTCCGATTATACCGGCTCGTTTGATGATGCGAAGAGGGATAAAGATGCGACAGTAAAGGAAGATTCTTATAAATCGGACTTTAACAGCCTGAAGATAGCGGGGAAATGGAGCATGAAGTTTCCGGCCCATTTATGGATTCGTGAGGTTGGTGTGGCTACTTCTGTCAGTCAGCAGTGGGAGAAGATGCGTGAAATAAAGTCCGTTTCTCTGAATCGTCCGGCAGCTATTGCTACTCAGACAGAAACCGGAGAGTTTGATGGCATCTATCTACCTTATAATTATGTGGCACAGATGGATATTGATGGTAAACCTTTATATGTTACGGCTTCCGCCCGTACGCGGTTGGCTTTCCCGTTGGGGGTATTACAGAATGCGATGAATATGGGGATGGAATGGAATTATCAGAAGAATTTGGGAGAAGGCCAGGTATTCGATGTGACACGGCCCATCAGTGAAAGTTTGAGTACACGGCCTCGCCGTTTTAAGGATATACCGGAGCTGCAACCTTTCGCCTTCTATGCCGAGGAGGTGTTGAATCTTCCTGTAAATAGACATAAATTGGCTTTTACGGCTGGTATCCGTTTGCAGTCTTTATTGGGGCTGGACACTAAATATAAGATGCAGGGCAAGATATATCCCGATCTTCGTCTGGACTTGCAATGGAGTTTACCGGTATCAAACGGATGGGATGTTTCCTTTTCGGGAGGTTTGGGCTGGATCAGCCGTATGCCGACCACCGCACAGCTATATCCGGATTTTAAGTATGTAGATTTGATTCAGTTGAATTATTACCATACCAATCCGGATTATCGCCGTATCAATATGATGACATATAAATGGGATAATACAAACTATCAATTGGAACCAGCACGTAACATGAAATGGGAAGTGCGGGCCGACGTCAGCTATAAGGGAAACCGCCTGTCGATAACTTATTTCCGCGAACGGATGAATAATGCTTTTGATGATATCACTTATTATAGGTCATTGGCATATAAACTATATGATCCTGCTAGTATCGACGGATCAGCATTGACGGCTCCTCCAGAACTTTCTCAGTTGACTTATACAAATGAATATAATCTGGATGTGTATTCCACACAAGGTAATGTAATGAAGGTGTGTAAAGAAGGAGTGGAGTTTCAGTTCGCTTCCAAACGAATAGAATCGCTCAAGACTCGCGTCACTATGTATGGAGCCTGGATAAAGACAATTTATAATTCGGATTCTCCTCAATATAAGGCCTCTTCTATATTGTTGGACAATAAACAGCTGAAATATGTGGGATTGTACAATGGGGACAACGGAACAGAAAGCCAGGCATTCAATACGAACTTTATGTTTGATACCTATATACAGCGTTTGGGACTTACTTTCTCTACGTCGGCACAATGCACTTGGTATACCAACAGACGGAACTTGTGGAATAATGGCGTGCCAGTAAGCTATATAGATCAATCCGGTGAAACGCATCCGTTTCGCGAAGAGGATAAAAACAATATTCAGTTACAGCATCTGGTGGAGAAATATTCAGCCACTTATTTTGAGCGTACTACCGTGCCTTTTTATATGGATATCAATTTGAAGGCGAGTAAACGGATCGGTAAGTATCTGAATCTGGCTTTTTATGTAAACCGGCTTTTGGGTATTTATCCTGATTATACGTTACGGGGCGTACTGCAACGGAGAACGTCCGAATCGCCTTATTTCGGTATGGAAATGAACTTAACCTTTTAGTAAATGAACAATAAAATAGAGATGAAGATGAAAAAGAATCAATTGACAATGTTAGTCCTTTTTGTGACAATGCTGGGATTTACCGCATGTAGTGATGATGACAAAGTGAGCATATCCACTGTAGGTATTACCACTACTGTAGATACAACTATCGAGGGGCTGCAACTGACCGGTGGAACCTATACTTTTGAAAATGTAAATACATCTGTCAAGACAGACATTACCTATCCGGCTCAGAGTATTGAACTGGCGGACGGGTTGTATAATGTAACTTTCATTGGTAAGGGAACTTACTCACAGAATGGAACTCCGGTGGAAGTCGATGTACAGGGAGTACAACAGAATGTGGCCGTATCTGGAGGGTCGTACAAGCTGGAACTGAAGGTTCATGTACTCAATACAGGTGATCCTGATTTTGTGATTGCCGAGATATTTATTCCCGGAACCTATAATGAAGCAGGTAAGCAATATAATGGCGACCAGTATATACGTATCTATAATAACTCGGATAAAGTTTTGTATGCGGATGGATTGATATTTATGGAATCACAATTCCAAACTACTCAGAAATATCAATCGGTAGATCCGGATATCATGGATGAAGCTATTGCGGTAGGCTCTGTTGTAGCAGTACCGGGCAGTGGAACAGATTATCCGGTACAACCGGGAGAATCCTTTATCCTTTGTGACAATGCGATCAATCATAAAGAGGCTAATCCGAATTCTATAGATTTAAGTAAAGCCAATTTTGAGTGGTATATTGAATCAAAGCAAGATGTGGATAATCCGGCTGTTCCCAATCTAGATGTTTATTATTGTTATTCCAAAACTATCTGGGTGTTGAATAAACAGGGAAATCGCGCTTATGCTATTGGCAGATTACCCAAAAGTATGACTAAAGAAAAGTATATTTCAGACTATGCATACAACTATACGTATATTATGCAAAATGGAACAGTCAGTAAACCGCAAAGCAAATATAAGTTCCCCAATGAATGGGTGATTGATGCTGTAAATGTAGGTGCTTCCAATGAATGGCAGTGGAATGTAACCTCTACCGGGCTGGATATGGGGCATACTTATATCGGTATGAACAATACCGTTGCAGAAAACATCGGAAAGTGCGTAATGCGTAAAGCCGCCTACAAGGATGGTGATCGGGAAGTATTGCAGGATACAAATAACTCTACCGTTGATTTCACACCTGCGGCTACTCCGAGCCTGTTTAACAAATAATTGAATCCGTCTTATTGATATATAAATCTTTATTATTCATGATGCTAATCCGAATTATCATTATGTTGCTGATTGCTTTATTTGTGGAGAGTCGGCAGGAAGCCTTCGGGCAGACTACCGACACACTCTCCCTGTCCGATAAGGTAATCCGTACCGCTTCATTTGCGACTGGATTTCGTGGCGAGATATGGCAGAATCCGGCACTTTATTATTACTATACTCCGTATACATGGACAAGGCTGGACGTAAATGGAGCTTATCATGATAAAGGAAAAGCATCTTTGAAACAGGAAGGTGATAAGGATACCCGTATCGGGGTAGATGTCAATTCCTTCGTTATTCTTTCGGAACGTGATCGTGTATTCGGTTCAGCAGGATACAGGAGTGAGAAGCAGGAGAATGTGTTATGGAATGAAAATATAGACTGGAAATTGATCGCTCCTTACGTGACTGGTGATTCCATTGGTGGTTTCCTGAAGGGAGAAACTTATTATTTCAATGGAGGTTACGCCAGTGAGTCAGGTTCCTGGACATGGGGAATCACCGGTGGTTACAGAGCGTCTCATAATTATCGGGATAAAGATCCGCGTCCACGTAATACAGCTTCCGATCTCTCTTTTGCTTTGGGAGCAGGATATCGTCTGGGGACATATCGTTTGGGAGTTTCCGCAGATTTCCGGCTTTATCAGCAGAAAAGTGAGATTTCATTCCTTGCAGATAAAGGCTCTACTTCGGTATACCATATGTTGGGATTGGGCATGGATTATGTGCGTTTCGCCGGAAACCAGACCGGGACGAAGCATCAAGGCATCCGGTGGGGAGGAAGCATAGGCATTCTGCCAGTTGATACGGAAAAGGGGATATCGGCCACAGTTTCAATTGACCGTATGTCAATGGACAAGAAATTGAGCAATGCCAATAATCTCACTTTGCTGGAATTGAATACGACTGATTTGAAAGGAAACGTGACCTGGATGCGGGAACTTCAGCAGGCAGAACACCTTGCTGTGAAACTGGATGCAGGCTATATAGTTCGTAAAGGAATGGAGAATATTTACGGAGAGGCGGGCGGAAGCTCCTATGGAGCATTAATTAGTACATCTCCGGGAATGAAGGTCACGAATAGTCGGATTGCCGTAAGTGGTTTGTGGGAGAAGCTTTTGACCGATAAAGGTGTATGGGGAGGAGCAATTGTCCCAAACATAATCTACCATCGGTTGGAAACGGATTACAACGCCGTATCCCGGTTTGTTCACTTGTCTGTTTTGGAGAGTTCTTTGCGTGCCCGTTTGCTGTATCAGAAGAGGCTGCTACGATTGACCGCAGAAGCTAACGGTGGATATTATGCCAATTTATCGGCTGAATATTCTTTACCGGGATTGAATACCGCGAAGTCGTCCGCCCAGACTTTATTGGCAAATATTGACTATTTATCTGATAGTTATAGTATGGTGGGGATTCGTCTGCAAGGGGATTATCCCATCATGAAACAATATAACCTGTCTTTGTCTGTTCAATGGCAGGCGGCATATTATAAAAAATGCGGAACGGCCCAGTATGCCGTTTGTTCATTGGGCATCTTTTTTTAAAAAATAAAAACAGTTAGCATATGAAAATTAAGTTTATGGTCGCTGCAACCTTAATGGCAGCTTTAGTAACTACTACTTCTTGTGGAAACAGTAACAAACAGAGCCAGTCTGAAAAAACGGAGCAGGCGGCTCCGGCGGCATTGAGCATCGATAATCTGCTGGTGCATGCCGATTCACTGGCCAACAAGGAGGTGACTATCGAAGGAATCTGCACACATACCTGCAAGCACGGAGCTACAAAAATATTCCTGATGGGTAGTGATGATACCAAAACGATTCGTGTGGAAGCCGGACCTTTGGGCTCGTTTGATACCAAATGCATCAACGCTATTGTCACAGTGACCGGAACGTTAAAGGAACAGCGGGTAGATGAAGCTTACTTGCAAAACTGGGAGGCTAAACTGAAAGCACAGACTGAAAAATCTCATGGAGAAACTGCTGCCGGGTGTGATTCGGAAAAAAAAGCACGCGGTGAAACAGCCAGCACCCCTGAAGCCCGTATTGCGGACTTTCGCGCAAAGATAGCAGAAAGAAAAGCTGCTACCGGAAAAGATTATCTGTCATTCTACTATATGGAAGCCAGTTCTTATGAAATCGCAGAATAAAGGTACTGCATTCCGCAAGTGGAGCCGGATCATCCATCGTGATCTGTCTTTCTTCTTTGCGGGAATGATTTTGATTTATGCTATTTCGGGTATCGTGATGAACCATAGGGATAGCATAAATCCCCATTATACAGTTACACGAACGGAATATAAAATAACAGAGGATCTGTCGGACAAGAGCAAAGTTAATGAGAAGATGATTTTGACTTTGTTGGAACCGCTGGGCGAAGCCGGAAATTTTACTAAATATTATTACCCGGAACCGGATCTGATTAAGGTTTTTCTGAAAGGAGGCTCAAGTCTGGTGATTAACACCCGGACAAAAGATGCTGTCTACGAGGGGGTGAAGCGCCGTCCGCTGATCTCTTCCATGGTACAACTCCATTTCAATCCGGGTAAGTGGTGGACTTGGTTTGCCGATGCTTTTGCTGTCTGTCTGATTATTATCACTGTCAGCGGTATAGTGATGATAAAAGGTCCTAAAGGATTGTGGGGCAGAGGAGGAATCGAGTTGGTGGCCGGTATCTTGATTCCTATTCTTTTCCTGGCGTGTTTCTAATAGCAAACGAAAAATGATTTATAAAGCATGAGTGCAATTATAGAATGTAAGAACCTGACCCATTATTACGGTCAACGCAAGATTTATGAGAACTTGAGTTTTGAAGTTCCTCAAGGGCGTATCTTGGGGTTGTTGGGTAAAAATGGTACAGGGAAAACGACAACCATTAATATATTGAGCGGTTATCTTCAGCCGCGTTCAGGCGAATGTCGCATCTTTGGTGAGAACATTCAGACCATGAATCCTGCTTTACGCAGGAATATCGGTTTATTGCTGGAAGGTCATGTTCAATATCAGTTTATGAATATCACACAAATAGAAAAGTTTTATGCTTCTTTTTATCCGGGACAATGGAAAAAGGAGGCTTATTATGACTTGATGAATAAATTGAAGGTAGCTCCGGGGCAACGTATCTCAAGAATGTCGAACGGACAGCGTTCGCAAGTGGCATTGGGACTGATCCTGGCACAAAATCCGGAGTTGTTGATTCTGGATGATTTCTCTTTAGGACTTGATCCGGGCTATCGCCGTCTTTTTGTGGATTATTTACGTGATTATGCCCGTTCCGAGAACAAGACTGTTTTCCTGACTTCCCATATTATTCAGGATATGGAGCGGTTGATTGATGATTGTATTATTATGGATTATGGCTCTATCCTTATTCAACAGCCTATTGAAACGTTGATGAAAGAGCTGAGAAGATATACTTGTACTGTGCCCGAGGGTTATCAGCCTCAGTTGCCGGCAACTTGCTATCATCCGGCTGTCATTCGTCAAACCTTGGAAACGTACTCCTTTTTGCCTCCCGTGGATGTGGAGAAACTGTTGAAGGAAAGTCAAGTTCCCTTTACTGGTTTGCAGCACGAAAATGTAAGTCTGGAAGATGCCTTTATCGGTCTTACCGGAAAGTATTAATATGTAAACTAAATAGAAGAAATATGATACAAGCCATATTTTATAAAGAGTGGATAAAAACGCGTTGGTATTGGTTGCTGGCAACTCTTTTTATGATAGGGATCACAGGATATTCCATGCTTCGTATTGGCCGTACCATTGCCATACAGGGAATCGATCATTTATGGGTAGTGATGGTCCAGAAGGATGCTATATTTATTGATTTGTTGCAATTTGTCCCTTTACTTATCGGTATCTTGCTTGCTGCCGTACAGTTTTTCCCCGAGATGCAACGTAAGTGTTTGAAGCTTACTTTGCATTTGCCTTATTCACAGAAGAAAATGGTCATGTCAATGTTGGCCTATGGCGTACTTGCACTGGTGACCTGTTTTGCTATGAGTTTTATTATGATGGGAGTTTATCTGCCACAACATTTTACAAGTGAGTTGGTGCAGCGTGTTTTATTATCTGCGGCTCCATGGTTTTTTGCCGGATTTGCCGGTTATCTGCTTGTTTCATGGATTTGCCTGGAACCCACATGGAAGCGCAGGGTTTTGAATCTGATTATTGCGGCATTGATTTTCCGTGTCTACTTTCTGGCTCCGGGAGCGGAGGCATATAATAGTTTCTTGCCCTGTCTGACACTTTATACGTTGCTTGCCGCTTCTCTTTCGTGGATTTCTGTGGTACGGTTCAAGGCCGGTAAGCAAGACTAATTGAATGTTTATTATTAAAAAATCAAACAAACATGATTCGATTCAGCAAAATATTTTTTTATATTACCGTAGCTGTCCTGCTTGTATGGCAGTTGCCTTGGTGTTATGCTTTTCTCACACTGAAGCCTGTCAAAACTCCTTTTACTATGTATAGTTCCGTACTTGGTGATTTTGTTATTACACAACTAGATGAGAATAAGCAACTTCACCGCTATGATACGAAAGGCAATACATATACACAACAGCAGGTAGACAGTTTGTTGCCTTCTCTCTATGTGCGCCAGCTTACGGCGGACGAACGTTTCCCTGATACCATTTGTGGTAAGGCAGTTAGTCCGAAAGATATTCAATTGACAAACTTTACTTTCAAGAGTGTGCCGTCAGCCATCAATGCTCCCCAGACAGGACTCTATTTTCTGATGGAGTCCATGTCCAAACGGGTGGATTTGAAAATGCCCGAAGATGCATTCCGTTTTACCGATAAAGGTATAGAATTTATTCGTATGGAAACGAATTGTATCGATGAGGCGAAAAGTAAATTGTTTACGGATATGCTGGTTCAGAAAGGGTTTGCTTTTCCTGCATGCTATGCTTCGGGCAATCCAACTACTCGTAAAGACTATGATGAGGGATATCTGGTTTTAGATGCCAACCATAAATTGTTCCATCTGAAGTGCACCAAAGGACGTCCGTATGTGAAAGCTATTCAGTTGCCTGAAGGAGTCTTGCCGGAATATGTGTTTATTACTGAATTCCGTAGCCGTCGGACTTTGGGGTATATGGTAGATAGCAAGCATCATTTTTATATTATCAATAGTGATGGAAGTTTGGTGAAATCAGCTCTCCCCGGTTTCGATCCGGCAAAAGATGAGTTGACCATCTTTGGAAATATGTTTGACTGGACTGTAAAGTTATCGACAGATAAAGATGATTATTACTATGCTTTGGATGCTACAGATTATTCACTGATTAAAGAACATGCCTATAAAGATATCCGCCGTTCTGTTCCGGGGTTGTCTTTTACATCTCCAGATGACAAATTTGTAAAACCTCGTTTTTGATGTGAATTTGGCAGGGGAAGTCTGATATTAAAATGTATATTAGTTCGAACAGACCGAAAACAACTAGGTAAAGGGGCTATCATGTTAGGCATCAGCTAACTCTACCTTCTGTGAGATACTGCAAATACGGGATTATATAATTGTGCGGACAGACAGGAGGGCGTGAAAACAGCCTTCCTTTTTTTGATAATATTTAAGATACAGGGATTTGATCTAGTTTTTCTTGCTCGTCAATTTTATATTATGATAATCGTTCTTTGAGTATATGCAGGATAAAACAGGTTGTTGAATTTTGCTTGTTTTTAAATTTTCAAAAATGCCAGATTGCATATAAATAATCTTCGTTTTGACCTCCTTTTATCCTAAACCAACTCTTAATTGTATAACCGATTTATGATTTAAAGAACCAATTTCATTCCGTAATTTTAGACAATTATTTGCAATACTTTTGATTGATATTGAAAAATAGGAGGGGGTGGGTCATCAGTTAAACGAATGAAATTACTGGAAATAAAAATCCCTATAACTGCAATGGTTACAGGGATTTATATATTAGCAATGTATTATATTACTTGCTCAAAGCAGTAGCCACGTCAACCGCACAAGCCACTGTACATCCTACCATCGGGTTGTTACCGATACCCAGGAATCCCATCATTTCCACGTGAGCAGGAACTGATGAAGAACCGGCGAACTGAGCGTCTGAGTGCATACGACCCATAGTGTCCGTCATACCGTAAGAAGCAGGACCGGCAGCCATGTTGTCCGGGTGAAGAGTACGACCTGTACCACCACCTGATGCAACTGAGAAATAAGGCTTACCTGCAAGAACACGTTCTTTCTTGTAAGTACCTGCAACCGGATGTTGGAAACGAGTCGGGTTAGTAGAGTTACCGGTGATAGATACGTCTACACCTTCTTTCCACATGATAGCTACACCTTCGCGAACATCATCGGCTCCGTAGCATTTTACTTTTGCACGAGGACCGTCAGAATAAGCGATTTCACGAACTACTTTCAGTTCACCTGTGAAATAATCGAATTCAGTCTGAACGTATGTAAATCCGTTGATACGAGAGATGATCTGTGCAGCGTCTTTGCCCAAACCGTTCAAGATACAACGCAGAGGTTCTTTACGTACTTTGTCTGCTTTTGCAGCGATTTTGATAGCACCTTCGGCAGCAGCGAATGATTCGTGACCTGCCAGGAATGCGAAACATTTAGTTTCTTCGCGCAGCAACATAGCAGCCAGGTTACCGTGACCGATACCTACTTTACGGTCGTCGGCTACAGAACCCGGAATACAGAATGCCTGCAGACCGATACCGATAGCTTCGGCAGCTTCGGCAGCGTTTTTGCAACCTTTCTTCAATGCAATGGCAGAACCTACTACGTAAGCCCACTTGGCATTTTCGAAACAGATAGGCTGAGTTTCTTCACAAGTTTTATAAGGATCAAGTCCGGCAGCTTCGCAGATTGCGTTAGCTTCTTCGATGTCTTTGATGCCGTTTTCGTTCAAAGCAGCAATGATCTGTTTGATACGACGGTCTTGGCTTTCGAATTTTACTTCTCTAATCATATTCTTTCCTCCTTATAATTATTCGTGACGTGGATCAATTTTCTTAACAGCTCCCTGTTCTTCAGTTACACGTCCGTAAGTACCTGTAACTTTCTTCAACGCTTCGTTAGCATCAGTACCCTTCTTGATTTCGTCCATGAACTTACCCATGTGAACGAATTCGTAACCGCAGATTTCGTCGTTCTTATCCAGGAATACGTTCTTGATGTAACCTTCAGCCATTTCAAGGTAACGGGGACCTTTAGCCAAAGTACCATACAAAGTACCTACCTGGCTGCGAAGACCTTTACCCAAGTCTTCCAGACCGGCACCGATAATCAGACCGCCTTCCGAGAAAGCTGACTGAGTACGTCCGTAAACGATTTGAAGGAATAGTTCGCGCATTGCTGTGTTGATAGCGTCACAAACCAAGTCGGTGTTCAATGCTTCCAATACAGTCTTTCCCGGAAGGATTTCAGCAGCCATGGCAGCCGAGTGAGTCATACCTGAGCAACCGATAGTTTCTACCAATGCTTCCTGGATGATACCTTCTTTTACGTTAAGGGTTAGTTTACAAGCACCCTGCTGAGGAGCACACCAGCCAATACCGTGTGTCAAACCAGAGATGTCTTTAATTTCTTTTGATTTTACCCACTTTCCTTCTTCAGGAATAGGAGCCGGTCCGTGATTGGGACCTTTCTTCACAACACACATGTGTTCTACTTCGTGTGAATAAGTCATATTCTTTACGTTTTTTGGTAATAAAATAAATATTCGTAACCACGTGAAAAGATTGGTTATTCTTTTCGCCTACAAAGTTAGTCGTTTTATTCTTTTCTGCAACTTGTTGCCCGTCACTTTTTATCTTTAAATAAAATAAATTTATTGCAGGACAGCATTTTGCAAACTAGAGTTGCCAAAATGTTTTTTCTTTCCGATGAAATTTCTATCTTTGTACCTATATTATAATGATAGGAATGGAAGCAAATAAAATAGCAATTACGGACGAAGCTTTGCGCCGAGGTGCGGAAGAGGGCATGGATGGTTTCTTGAAGGTGTTTATAGATAAATACTTGGAGGTGACAGGAGGTGTTGTCAATGCGGAAACAATGCCTTTGCTCAATGGTTACCAGCATTCATTGTTGGGGTATCATTTCTTGCGTGAAGAAATAAATGAAGGTGGTTTTGTACAATTGATACAGAATGGTTTTGGACCTTATATCTTTGATAATCCTTTTGCAAAAGCAATGCGGCAGTTTGGAGCGAAAGAATTTGCCAAATTGATTTATAGCGCGAAGAAAATATATGATGAGAACCGTGCTGATTTGGAAAAGGACAGGGATGATGAGGAATTTATGGCAATGTATGAGCAATACGAGGCCTTTGATGAGTTGGAAGAGCAGTTCATGGATATGGAAGAGTCGGTAACTGCCCGGATTGCAGAATATGTGGACAATCATATTGAGGAGTTTGCGGAGATTGTATGACAAGGACTTTTGCGTACTTTGTCGGGTATAAGCTCATGCGTTTTGATATAAAAAAAGTAAGTTGGCTTCAATAGCTAAGTAAGATACGTTCGTTGGCTGACGAACCTATGTTGCTTGGTCAAGCAAGTTAACTTACTTTTTTTGTCTTGTTATTCCGGTGTCATTCCATTTATTGTTTCCTGATAAACCAACCTTTGATATAGGCGGTTGCCAGTACGGCAAGTCCTGCCGCCAGGCAGATTCCCGTAAACACCAGTCCGTAACCGTTCAAGAAAGCTACCGGAGCGAAAGTTATCAGAGAAATCTCTACCGGGGCGATGAACAAGTAAGCCAGTGCATAGTTATCCAGGCATCGGCTGCGCATTTTGGGGTCTGCAACGCGGAGCAATGCGATGCCCATAGCCATAGTTCCTGTAAACCATCCCCATGTGAAGATAGCTTTCTCGAACCAACATTCTTTCATTAGTTTGCGGGCCATGACCAGAACATAAATCAGGGTTGCGATTAATCCTGAGACTAACAGAATTAATAAGGGTATGATGTACTCTATTACAACAGATATTTTAATGGAAGCAATTCCAAAAGCTACCAGAAAATCGGTAAAGGCTCCGCTGATGTGGCCTATGGTTTGCGGGCAGACATAATCACTGGTTCTTGTTTTGTCGAATATCTTTTTGATGAATATACCTACCACAAATGCACAACTGAATACCGGCAGTTCAAACCCCGGCATAAAGTGGGATACTGTTTTGCTGATGCAGTATCCGCCTAATGCTATCACTGCTACGATGATAAGATTGAAGGTCAGCGGGTCAATGGAGATGGAAGAGCAAGAACTTTCACCCATGCTTTCCCGTTTGTCGCCGGGCAACAGGCCTGTCTGTAATTCGTGAGGAAGGTCATCGTAATTGGCGAGGAAGGAGGTGTGCCCTTTCTTTGTCCCCCATTTTATGATGATCAGTCCGATAATGACTGCCGCTACGATACCGAAGGTGGCGGCAGTCATGGCCAAAGTTAGAATTTCGTCATATCCGAACTGGCTGAAAGCCTGTCCGATGGCTGCTGCTGTACCGTGCCCGCCGCAATAGCCGCTTGGCATAGTGATGCCGAAGGCAGGGTTCAAGGGCCATATCCGGTTCAGGACAAGCAATCCCAACAGTCCTCCAAAAGCCCATTGCAACAACATTCCTGCCTGTGAATATGCCCACATGCTGCCTATATTGTCTGCATCTCCTTTGGCTGCCTTTTGTGAGATGAGGGGGAGAGCGCCGAAAATGAAGGCTATCAATATGCCGGCATAAGTTCCTGTTTGGGTGGAAAGAGGTATGATGCCGAAACCGTGAGGTCCCAAGGACAGTCCTATAAACCCGGCCAACAGGCTGGGGGGGATGAACAGCCTTTGGATGAATCTTATTTTTACTCTCATGAGTTTGCCGAGCAGTAGCAGTACTGAGATGATGCCTGTATCGACAAAGAGTGTCCACGGGGTGAAATCGGTCATAAATCTAGGGCTTGTTTGGATGTATTCGTTGAAGAATACAGCGTTCATAAATAGTTTATTTTACCGAATCGGTTAGGAATGGAAATTGATCTTATCGGCAAAAATAATGTATAAGATCATGTAGATTGCATATTTAACTATATATTTATCCCGATTCTTTTAGTCATAGGCTGATTAAAAAAATGTTTTTGAAAAATATAGGATAGATGAGGATTGGTTATGCTGTAGTCTACTTCATTACCCTATATTAAATTCAAATGTTTCATTTTATATCTTTAAGAATATAAGTAACCTTGGAACCTTTATTGAATGCTCCTTTCCATTTGCCACTCATCTCTATAGTTTCTCCTTTGTCATTTTCAAAAATAGCCAAATAGGTTGCTGTATATTCTTTGATATATATTTTACATTCAGTCGTTACTTTTGTATGTGGAGAAAGTTTTAGTGTTTCTTTTGATTTATATAGAGGGGAAAGCACTGTTTCGTTAAGGGACAGAGGTGCATGTAAGTCGGATGATAATTTTCTATATTCAGAGCTCAAGGTACTGGCATTAGCTGTAATATCAACCAATATATTCTCTTTTAAAGTCAAAGAATTGAATAGTTCCGGGTCGTCACTGTAAAATTGTGATGTTTCTTTTATGTTTTCTTCAAATGAAAAAGTGATAGACATAGGTTCTTCTGTATTGTTGCTGGTTGTTTTAGGAGGCAACTCAATTGTATCGACTTTCTCGGCATCATCTGCACTAAGTTTCCATTGAATAGATTGCAACTGATAACTGTTGATATCCAGTTCATCATTGCTGCTGCAAGAGTATATAAACAATGTACATAGGGCGGTGATCAATGCTTTACATGATTTCTTGAGTATTAGCATAATATTCTAGATTTTATGGTTAATGGGTGTTTTGTTTCAAAGATAGGAAATAAAGTGGTACTATAGCCCAACTGCTTGTTCTTTTATGTATTAATTTTTATTAATGGGTTAATGGCGGATAGGCTACAAGTGAATTTCGGTGAAAAAAATAGTTAAAACAAAAGATAAAGCAAGTCTTATCAGAGGATGAAACATGAATAAAAAATAATGTTAAAAGACAAGTGGCGACGCAGTATTTAAGCCAATTTTTCATTTAATCATTAAAACAATAAAAAGAATTAAGTTTCTTTCTTGGAAACCGATTCTTTTATTTAATTTTGCAAACCCTAATAATTATAAAGAAGAAAATGAAAAAAATGAAATTGGCAGCAATATTTGCTGGGTTAGTATCGGTGTTTACTTTTAGTTCTTGTTTGAATGATGGTGATAGCGGCCCCAATTATGATCTTTATGAGATCGTTACTGTGGAAGATGGTAGTATTTTTGGTGGACCTGTCCTGAAAGGAGATGCATGGGGATATACTTATACTCCAGTGGCTTCAAGTGTATTGGCCGGTCTTAAGGCATCTGATGGCAGTTATTACAAGCGTGTGCAGGTAGGGATCAAACTGATGGAAGGAGAAGCGATTACAGAGGGGAAAAAGTCTTATAAGGTAAGTGAAGTTGGCCTAATAGCTATTTTGAATTATAAAGATTTTAATGTTCAGGCTGATACATTGAAAAATGAGTATGCACTAGTGTCATTGGAGGATTCTAATAATAAGATATGGGCTATAAATGGATATGTCAACGTACCTTTTACCTTTAAAACTAAAGAACAGCTGAACATGAATGATTTCCATTTATATGCTGTAGAAGCCAAGGAGGATACATTGGTGACAAGACTTCGACAGACCAAAGGGGCTGATGATGCTTATCAGACAGGAGGTGCTTTGATTAGTTTCCATATGCCTTTTAATGATATGGAATTTCGTGACATTTTCGATCAAGTAGTGCCTAAGAGTGATACTATTGTAGTTAAGGTGACTGCAAAGGGAGAAAATGACAAAGAACTTGTTTCTACAGTGAAATGTAGTGCTTCGAATATGCAAGGAAGTTATTAATAATACTTTATTATATAGTGAAATCCCCTTCAGTTACGGTTGAAGGGGATTTTTATTTAATGGAACTATGTGGTTCAATTTATAAGATAAGGGGGGGAAGAAATTTGACGGTACTGTCCAAAATTTTGTGTAAATGGAAACAGGATTCAGTTGTAAGTTTGTTCTTATATCTGGATTCTGTTTTCAAATATAAGCATAAACTGGTTCATAATCAATCCCCAGTTTGAAATAGGCATTGTCCATTTCTTTTCAATCTCCATAAGTGAAAGATACACGTTTTTTTTTACGGCATCGTCCGACGGGAATGAAAGCTTTGATTTGGTGTACTTTCTG